>CAKVNP010000210.1 GCA_934777095.1 uncultured Clostridium sp.
CTTAACAAATAATTATCCTTAATTAATATTTATATTTCGATTAATTCTAATATAATTCTATTAATTTAAGCTCTAAAAGTCAATATTTTTCACCTATTTACCCATAAGATAATTATCGATAGCTTCAGCGGCTTTCTTACCTGCTCCCATAGCTAATATGACAGTTGCAGCACCTGTTACTGCATCTCCTCCAGCATATACAGCTGTCTTAGTAGTAAGACCTGTTTCTTCATCAGCAATAAGGCATCTTCTCTTATTAACATCTAAGCCTTCTGTTGTAGAAGCAATCAAAGGATTTGGTGAGGTACCAAGTGACATAATTACTGTATCAGCTTCTATAACAAACTCTGAACCTTCTACAACCTCTGGTCTTCTTCTTCCTGAAGCATCAGGCTCACCAAGCTTCATCTTTACACATTCTACACCTTGTACCCAGCCTTTTTCATCACTAATCACTCTAGTAGGATTAGTCAATAGATCAAAGATTACACCTTCTTCTTTAGCATGATGTACTTCTTCTTTTCTGGCTGGCAGCTCCTCTTCACTTCTGCGGTATACTATATGTGATTCTGCGCCTAATCTTAAAGCTGTTCTTGCTGCATCCATGGCAACATTTCCGCCACCAACTATAATTGCTTTTTTACCTATTTTTACTGGGGTATCATAATCATCCTTATATGCCTTCATTAAGTTTACCCTAGTTAAAAATTCATTAGCAGAAAATACTCCATTAGAGTTTTCACCTGGTATGCCCATAAATTTAGGAAGCCCTGCCCCTGATCCAATAAATACAGCTGCAAAGTTTTCCTCTTCCATAAGCTCATCAATTGTAATTGTCTTACCAATTACCACATCAGTTTCAATTTTCACGCCAAGCTTCTTAATATTTTCTATTTCACTCTTTACAACTTCATCCTTTGGCAGCCTGAATTCTGGTATTCCATAAACAAGCACTCCTCCTGGTTCATGTAAAGCTTCAAAGATAGTTACTTCATAACCTTTCTTTGCTAAATCGCCTGCACAAGTAAGGCCTGCTGGTCCTGAACCGATAACTGCTACTTTTTTGCCCTTAGATTCTTCTTTAGCTGTAAGATCTACTTTGTGTTCTCTAGCCCAGTCAGCTGTGTATTTTTCAAGTTTTCCTATAGCAATAGGTTCACCCTTTATTCCTAATACACATTTTCCTTCGCATTGATTTTCTTGTGGACATACCCTTCCACATACTGCTGGCAGTGAACTATATTTAGCTATTTCCTTAGCTGCACCTTCAACATCATCTACTTTCAAATGTTTAATAAATTCTGGTATGTTAATTGATACAGGACACCCTTCAACACATTTAGGATTTTTACAGCTTAAACATCTAGCAGCTTCTCTTTTGGCTAAATCATCATCAAAACCTAAGCATACTTCTTTAAAATTCTTAGCTCTGACTGCTGGTTCCTGTTCAATAGCCTTCGTTCTTTTCATTCTATCTAAATCTGCCATTACTTATCACCTCCGCAGCCACATCCGCCATGCTTATGTGTATCGCCTTCTTCAAACTTTAAAAGCTCTCTTCCTTCTTCAGTCTTATATAAAGCTTGTCTTCTCATAGACTCATCAAAATCCACTAAATGTCCATCAAATTCAGGACCATCTACACAAGCAAACTTAACTTCATTTCCTACAGTAACTCTGCATGCACCACACATACCTGTTCCATCAACCATAATAGGATTTAAGCTTACAGTAGTCTTTATTCCTAGTTCTTTAGTAAGCTTACACATAAACTTCATCATTATCATTGGTCCGATAACTACAGCATGATCATACTGCTTGCCTTTATTATCAATAAGATCCTGTAGACAGTTTGTAACCATACCATTAAAACCATATGATCCATCATCTGTGGCAATATATACATTACCTGCTTTTTCTCTCATTTCTTCTTCTAGTATTATTAAATCTTTATTTCTAGCCCCGATAATTACATCAACGTCTATGCCTTGTTTATGGAACCATTTAACTTGTGGGTATACTGGTGCTGTACCAACTCCCCCGGCTATAAAAATAATCTTCTTATTTTTAAGTTCTGCCAAATCTTCTTTTACAAATTCACTAGGAGTTCCTAATGGACCTACAAAATCCTGCACATACTCCCCTTCTTCAAATGTTGCCAGTTCTTTAGTTGATGCACCTACAGTTTGGAACACTATAGTTACTGTTCCTGCCTCAGCATCATAATCTGCAATAGTTAGAGGTATCCTCTCACCCTTTTCCGTATTTCTGATAATAATAAATTGGCCTGGCTTAGCTGACCTAGCCACTCTTGGTGCTTCAATATCCATTAAATAGATATTATCAGTAAGCAGCCTTTTTTTAGTTATTTTATACATTTCCTCACACCCCATTCTCATAAATTCCTTTGTATTACTCTATTTTAAATACTTATCCATAAAGTATTTTAATCAATCTATTCCCCCTTTTGCCCCAATATACACCAGTACACAATACTAGTATTTCTATAATATCATATTTATCCTTTTTTTACTATATTTTACTTTATCACTCTCTTTAAAAATTAAATTCATCCTCCCAGTTAAAATCATCAGAAGTTTCTATATTTTCTGGCCAATTACTGCACCATCCAGGCTGCACTACTTCCTCTACCCTATCCACGCTTGGAATGTATGGTTTGATATCAAGTACAGGGGTATTATCAAAAGCTTCCAGATAAGCTAATTGAATTTCACCTTTCTCTTTATCTACATTTATTACATAAGCAGTTGATACAGCAATAGGATTAGGTCTTTCCGGTGACCTGGTAGCAAATACACCTAAAACAGCTGGTCCCTTCTTATAAGGCTTAGCAATCTCTAATGTATTTCTTTCTTTTTCATTATCACACCTATCAAACCACCATAAAACATTGATATACTGAAAATCTTCTAAGGCTGTTAATGCACTCTTATAACACTCCGCAATTTTAATAAAAAATCCTTCTTCTGTAACCTTTACTTTACCTATTTCATTAACTTTAAATTCTCTCATAAATTTAACCTCCATTTATTGATAACTTGAGGATAAACCCTTACATCATGAGAGAGTCAATAGCTATTTTGAAATTTTTCTCACTGGAATTTGTATTTCGGTTAAATAATTATTAGGATCATCTTCTTCACATATACTACGATGAGTAATCTGCCTAGTATATCCGCACATTTCATACTGTTCATGGCAGCTAAGCCAGTTTGCAAAAGATTTATATGCTTTGGCTAAATTACTATATAGTCCTCTTACCATCATTGAGGCAGCAAGCTGAAGAGGCTCAGATTCCTTAAATACAAAGTTATCTGTGCCCCTGCCCATTTTTTCACCATGATGGCCGCTTCAATATCAACATTACTATCTTTATGTCCCTCATCATAATAGATTGCTAAATTACTATCTGGCCTCTTTATTATTTCGATATTATTTTCTTCAATATACTTATTTAATTTAGTCCATAACATTCCTTCCATTTCATATGAAGGAATAACTTCTCTCAATGAAATAATTTGATATGATGGTATAGACTTAAAACTTACATTAAAGTTAATGCTTTCTTCTTCACTGCCAAGTTCACTTATCACTTTATCTATATTAATAATAATTTCCTGCTTACGGTTAATCTCTTCCTTAAGCTCTAGTTTCTTTTTGTTTAATCGCTGTGTTATATAATCTTCATTATCATTTTCTAGAAGCTCACTAATTTCTTTAATACTAAACTTTAAATCCCTGAGCTTAATTATTTTCTGCAGTCTTGGTATCTGGTTTATAGAATACAATCTATACCCTGTTTCCTGGTCAATATATGCTGGCTTTAATAACGAAACTTCATCATAATGTCTAAGCATCCTGATAGATACCTGAGTAAGTCTAGAAAATTCTCCAATCTTAAACATCTCAGCACACCTCACCCCAATAAATTACATCGTACTAATATATTTATTATTATATCATCATTACTATATACCTATCTTTTATTATTGCTTCATTTTACCTCCTAGTATAAAATTATTAAGTAATAATTTTAACGAGGTATTTATAAATGAACTTATCCACAAGAAAAACCCAACTTAATTTTAATAATGTAATGAATCTATTAAAAAAAGATTTAGTCTTAGTTATTGCTTCTGTTTTGGCAATAATCAGCTGCTTTTTTAATACACCCAAATTAGAGTATATCGATTTTAAGGTACTAGCTTTACTTTTTAATTTAATGATTATCGTAGCAGCTTTTAAGGATTTCAATTTATTTGATTATATTGCAACTAAAATATTATCCAAATGTACAAGCTATAAAAGCTTATCTTTTACTTTAGTTGCCATAACTTTCTGCTCTGCAATGATCATAACAAATGATGTTGCTTTGCTGACTTTTGTGCCTTTAACGCTAATCATTTGTAAAAAGGCTGATCTTAAAAGCATGAAGATAATTATTCTGCAGACTTTAGCTGCCAATTTAGGAAGTTCTTTAACTCCTATGGGCAATCCGCAGAATTTATATATTTATTCAACTTTTAATATTTCACCTTTTGAATTTTTCAAGATAAGCCTACCACTGGCTGTTTTATCAATTATTTTCTTATTAATAATTCTGCTTAAAGATAAGAATTTCGAATTAAGTGTAGAGCTTAACCACAGGGAAGCTCCAAATAAAAAAAAGATTGCTTTATACTCTACAGTTTTCATTTTAATTCTTTTATCAGTTTTTCATTTAATCGATTATAGAATTATCTTTATCCTAACTATGATAACTGTACTATTTAACGATCCGAAGCTATTTAAAAAAGTAGACTATTCCTTAATCATAACTTTCATTGCATTCTTTGTTTTTATCGGAAATATCTCTGCTCTAGATTCAGTAAAAAACTTTATGACAGGAATATTAG
>CAKVNP010000211.1 GCA_934777095.1 uncultured Clostridium sp.
ATCGAATATTGAATAGGATGTGTTGGTCAACACTTTGTGTAACGGGCGTTTTATCCCAAATCTATCTTCGTTGACCAATCAAACCTATCATAAAAAAAATAAGCATAGATGTCTATCACTAAAGTGATTTTCATCTATGCTTATATTGTACAAAATCTATCTACTGTCCCCTATTACCAAAGTTAATCCATCCCTTTGCGCAGCAACTATTCTCCCTAAAATCAAAGAAATTCCCCTAAGGGAATTTCATCCTTCGTCCTGGCCTTGGCCAACATTCACCTGCCTTCGGCAACATTCACTTGTTCCACAACATTCACTAAAATCTACAGATTTTCAATCTCCTTTCTTTCGCCCTTAAAATTATTACTTTTATCTCGTCTTTTTATCAATTCACTTTGAATCATTTCCAAAGAAATTTCCTTTTCCACGCCTAATACCATCAGGTGATAAATTAAATCACATACTTCACTTACTATTTCCTCTTTACTTTCACCCTTGCTGGCAATAATAACTTCCGTACATTCTTCCCCAACCTTTTTTAGTATTTTATCTGTTCCTTTATTAAATAAATACTTTGTATAAGAGCCTTCTTCTCCATTAATCTTGCGATCTTTTATTATGTCATATAATTCTTCAATTATTTTCTCCATATATCCTCCTATAAAAACAACTCCTTGCCCCTGTGTGACATGCTCCTCCAACCTGGCTTACCTTAATAAGTAATGTGTCAGAATCACAATCAAGCTTTATTTCCTTTACTATTTGTATATTTCCTGATGTTTCGCCTTTGTTCCACAGCTTATTTCTACTTCTGCTATAAAACCAGGTAGTTCCATCCTCCAGCGTCTTTGCAAAACTTTCTTTAGACATATAAGCCAACATTAAAACCTGGCCTGTATCTATATCTTGAATTATTGCTGGCACAAGGCCATTTCCTATTTCAAAAACTATTACAAAGTCGTTCATATTTTTCCCCTTCAATACCTAATATTTATTTCTTTTATTCTTAAATATTCTTTTATATCATTAATAGAAAGCTCTCCGTAATGGAATAATGAGGCTGCCAGTGCTGCATCAGCTCTTCCATTATTAAATACATCATAAAAATCTTTTAGGCTACCGCCCCCTCCTGAGGCAATTACTGGTACATTAGTTATTTCTGATACTCTCCTAGTAAGTTCAAGATCAAATCCCTTTTTAGTACCATCAGCATCCATTGATGTCAGTAATATTTCTCCAGCACCTAAGCTTACTGCTTCTTCAATCCATTTTAAAGCGTCTATACCTGTATCTATCCTGCCTCCATTAACAAATACATTCCAGGAGTCATTATTTTTATTCTTACGGGCATCAATTGCAAGCACAATGCATTGGCTGCCAAAACATTCAGCTCCTTCTGCAATAAGTTTCTTATTTTTTACTGCTGCTGAATTTATACTTACCTTATCAGCACCGGCCCTTAAAATTGATTTAATATCTGAAATATTAGTAAGGCCTCCACCCACAGTAAAAGGAATAAATATTTTTTCAGCAACTTTTCTCACTACCTCTTCCATTATCCCTCGTTTTTCATGAGTGGCTGTCACATCTAAAAATACTAATTCATCTGCTCCCTGATTATAATAATATTCACCTAAAGATACTGGATCCCCTACCTCTACTAATCCTTGAAAATTTATGCCTTTAACTACTTTTCCATCTTTCACATCTAAGCAGGGAATAATCCTTTTAGTATGCACTTTTCTTCACCTCACTCTTTACATATATTAATTGCTTCTTTTAAAGATAAGCTTCCTGAATAAATGGACTTTCCTGCAATAGCTCCGTAAATATCCAGTTCCTTAAGCTTCTTTATATCTTCAAGATCTTTTATTCCCCCAGATGCTGTAACTTTTATATTAAACTTTTCTTTTATTTTCTTTATCATTTCTATATTGGTTCCATTTAATGTACCATCTTTATCTATATCAGTTACTATTACATTATCTATGCCTAATCCTGTTAGCTTTTCGATAAAATCTAAGTAATATAATTTTGATTTTTCCTGCCATCCTCTTCCACAAAGATATCCATTCTTACAGTCCACTCCTACAGCAATTTTATCTCCATATTGGTCAGCTGCCCTCTTTACCATTTCAAAATCTTCAATAGCAGCTGTCCCTAAGATTACCCTGCTGATTCCATTACTAACTAAATAATCTATATCGTTAAATGTCCTTATTCCACCACCAGTCTCAATTTTTACTGATAAATTTTTAGCTAAGTTAATAATTATATTTTTATTTTTTAATCTGCCAGATTTAGCTCCATCTAAATCTACCAGATGTATATATTCTGCTCCTGCCTTTTGAAATTCTTCAGCTATTCTCTCTATACTATCACCAACAATTTCTTTTTTGCCATAATCACCTTTATATAGCCTTACAGGCATTCCGTCTATTATATCTATCGCTGGAATAATTATCATTTAACCATCTCCCCAAACGCTTTTAAAATCTCTAAACCTACATGTCCACTTTTTTCTGGATGAAACTGCATACCTATTATATATTTATTTGCTATAATAGCAGGAATCTTAATTCCACCATATTCCGCATATGCTACAAGGTCTTCCTCATTTATATTTTGCCCACAATAACTATGAACAAAATATACAAATGACTCTTGTGATAAACTATTGGTCAAATCAAGTTTTCTGGTAAACTCCAGCCTATTCCAGCCAATGTGAGGTATTTTTACTTTTTCTGAAGGCTCCATAAGCTTTACATCACCTTGAAAAAAACCAAAGCCTTTTCTTTTTTCAATTTCATATCCATCCTGGAAAAACATCTGCATTCCTAAGCATATTCCTAAAATAGGTATACCTCCTGATGCTTTTTCTTTAATTTTGTCTACATATCCTAACGCAGCTAGATTATCCATAGCATCCTTAAATGCACCTACACCTGGCAATACTATGCCAGCTGCATTTTCTATATCTTCAATACCCCTTGATACTTTGCATGGTATATCTAATTTATTAAATGCACTTTCCACGCTTTTTAAATTTCCCATGCCATAATCAACTATCACAACCATCTATAAGACCCCCTTTGTTGATGAAACTGCTTCTCCTTCCACCTTTATTGCTTCTTTTAGTGCTCTTCCAAATGACTTGAACAAAGCTTCTGCCTTATGATGATCATTTTCCCCATACATTACTTTTAAATGAATTGTCATCCCTGCATTAAGAGCTAAAGCTCTAAAAAACTCTTTTACCATTTCAGTAGAAAATGTTCCGATATTTTCTCTTACAAAGTCACATTCAAAATATAAATAAGGTCTACCGCTTATATCTATTGATGTCATCGCTAAAGCTTCATCCATTGGCACAAAGAAAGTACCATACCTATTTATGCCAAGCTTATTCCCTAAAGCTTCAGCTAGAGCCTTTCCTAAAGCTATGCCTACATCTTCTACCAAATGATGGTCACATACATCCAAATCTCCTAAAGCCTCTATTTCCACCTCTATTCCACTATGAAAAGCTAATTGCTGAAGCATATGATTGAAGAAGCCTACTCCTGTATTAATATTACTTTTGCCTGTTCCATTTAAATCAACGGATAATTTTATCTTTGTTTCATTAGTTTCTCTGTTAATTTGTGCTTTCCTGACCATAAAAGCTCCCCCTTTCTTCTAATACCTCAGTTAAGCCTTTTATTACCTCCTGTAGTTCTTCATGACTTCCCACAGTAATTCTAAAGCTGCTGTCCTTAAAATATCTAATTAAAATGCCCAAATCATCAAACTTATTTTTTATCTGTTTAGCATATATTGATCTGCCAAATATAAAATTAGCATTTGATTTATAGAATCTGATTTTCTTATTTGATCTTTTTTCAATTTCTTTTAAATGTCCATAAAATCTCTCTCTCTCCTCAATAATATTTTCTACGGCTTCCCCAATGATATCTTCATATTCAAGTATTTTCCTAGCAAACTGCTGTGAAAAAGCATTTAAATTATAAGGAACCATAAATGGTTTTAAATCATTTATATTTTTCTTTGACGTAATTAAAAATCCTACTCGTAATGCTGCTAAGCCCCATGCTTTTGATAATGTCCTGGTGACGATTAAATTATCATAGTGTTTTATATAAGGAATCATCGTTTCCCCGCCAAATTCTATATATGCCTCATCAATAACTACCTTTGAATCTTTAAGTTCCCCTAAAAGTCTTTCTATTTCTTTTGCTGGAACTGCATGTCCAGTAGGATTATTAGGATTAGAAAATACAATGACACTAGGTTTTACTTCCTTGGCCAATTCAATTAGACTATCCATAGAAAAGCTGCCATCTTTTTTAGTGCTAAGCTTTACTAAATTACCTTCATTTATTGAGGCATAAAAATCATACATTGAAAAATCCGGCTTTAAGGTAAGAACTGTTTTACCCTTATTTACATAACTGCTGATTATTACCCCCAGCAACTGATCAGAACCATTACCTGCCAATATATTTTCTTCGCTGATTCCAATAATATTGCCATAAGCCTTTCTTAATTCTTTAGATGTTGTTTCTGGATAACGATTTATTTCTGTATCTTTTAACGACAATAATATATCTACTATTTCTCCTTCATCTAAAAGTCTAGTATTTTCATTAGCATTTAAAATTATTTTATATTCAGTAGTTTTATTAACATTATATTCTTTTACTTCTTTCATTATTTTGACCTCACTATTATTGAATTTGCATGAGCTGTTAATCCTTCAGCCTTTGCAAACTTCTGAATATCTTTGCTTATAGGTTCTAATGCCTGTCTTGAATATGAAATAATACTTGATTTCTTAATAAAATCATCAACACTAAGTGGCGAGAAGAATTTTGCTGTTCCATTAGTCGGTAAAACATGGTTTGGT
>CAKVNP010000212.1 GCA_934777095.1 uncultured Clostridium sp.
AATGGATATATTATTATTCTTCATTAAAAGATGAATAATGTATAGGTTTATCAGAAGAAGAAAAATTAATCTTGGAAATATAATAAATTTGTAAAAAAAATTTGACTCGTCCCTTGGGGTAGGATTTAGGATAGATTCATAGGGAAAATGATTAATGAGAGGAGCAAAAAATTTCATGTACAGAATAGGGATGTTTTCTAAAATTAATAAAATTACCATTAAAACTCTGAGATACTATGATGAAATGGGATTATTAAAGCCGGCTTATGTTGATGAGGAGAATGGATATAGATATTATACTTCTGATCAAGTTCCTGTAATTCATCGAATTAGAACTCTTAGGCAGATTGGTTTTACTATTGATGAAATCAATATGATCTTAAAGGGGATAAGTATTGAAAAAATATTTGAGCAAAGAAAAAAAGAAATTGAAGCATCCATCGAAGAAAGTAAAAGACAAGTTTCTCAAATTAATTATTACCTTCAAAATTTTAAGGAGGATTTTACTATGAAGTATGAAGTGTTAATTAAGGAGTTACCAGAGGTTATTGTATATTCTAAGCGGATGATTTTAAAAGATTATAAGGATTATTTTGATGTTATACCTGCTATTGGTAAGGAGATAACTGAGGCAAATCCAGAGTTAAAATGTTCTGTACCTGAATATTGCTTTAATATTTATCATGATGGTGAGTATAAGGAAAGAGATATTGATATTGAATTTTGCGAAGCAGTAACTAAAATGGGCAAGGATACTGAGACAATTAAATTTAAGAAAATGGCTAAAGTTGATTCTGCAGCTTGTGTAATGCATAAGGGACCTTATGATACAATAGGGGAAGCTTATAGTTCTGTATATAAGTGGATTGAAGAAAATGGATTTGTACCTAGTGATAATCCAAGAGAATCTTATATTGATGGTATCTGGAATAAAGAAGATCCAAATGAATGGCTTACTGAAATACAGGTGCCAATAAAAAAGAAATAGTTGAAGAGAAAAAAGCGTAAATGGGTCAGGACTGCTGTAGGTAGCCCTAACCCATTTATTATTTTAAATTATAATATCAATGGTTATTTATAAAAAACAAAGCTCCAGCAAAATAATAATAAATAAAATTATTAAGGATATTCTCTGCATCTTAATTACAGCAAAATATTCTCGTAAAAAGGCACTAGGAAGAAAATAGCCGGCAGTATGGCAGCCTACTCCCTGGGCATTTAAATTAATCTTTTTGGCATAGAGTGCTGTTCTGAAAACATGATAATTATTAGTAACAAAAAGGCATGAGTACTTTTTACCACCCTCACGGTTATCTAAAAGTTCTTTTACATATGATAGGTTTTCATAAGTTGTTGTAGAATTATTTTCTATAATAATATCCTCTTCAGGAATTCCCTTAGAATTTAAGTAATTTTTTATTGCTTCAGCTTCTGAAATTTTTTCATCAATTCCTTTGCCACCTGATGGAACAAGCTTAGGTGAGGTTTTTGATTTGTTATATATTTTAATAGCTTTATCAATACGGGCCTGTAGTAAAGGAGTAACTGATCCATCCGGTAATAATCCTGCACCATGAATTATAATATATTGGCAGTTTAATCTTCTTGGGAGAAGACAATAAAGAAGTGAGTAACAGAAAAAAATAGTAAAAGTAATTAGAAAATAAGTCAGCAGAGTTCCAGCAGCTAAAGATATTCCAAAATGGCCAGTTCTAAAGTTTATGCAGAGCAAAACAAGAAAGATAAATGGCAGAAAAAGCATTAACAGTGAAAATAGTAGACTTAAGCTATGAGAGATAGAGAACCCCTCTTTTTTTATTATCTTTATGCCATTTATAAAAAGGTAAAGCATAATAAAACCATATAAAACAGGCAGTGAAATTATAAGCAGGATAAGTAATATTTCTACTGTTTTACTATTGTAGGTAAAATAGTATTGTAATAATGTTAAAAACCAACAGCCCAGTGAAAATAAAAAAAACAGTCCATTTCTAAAACGCCTTGGTTCAATAATTATTGAGATAAGCGTTATTATTGAAACAAAAGCGCTAAAAACAACTAAAAAAGTCATAGTATAGCCTCCAATGATATAAAAACATATTTAAAAATTGTTTTATTAATATAAGATAATTATATCATTAAGGGGGTGTTTTACCAAATAATGTATAAATAGAATAGAGTTCGATTATTTGAATTAAAAAAAACAAAATTATGTAAAGTAAAATAATGGACATGCTTGAAAATATATGCTAAAATCAAAAACATCTTGAAAGAGATTATATTAATGCGTAGAGGCATTGAAGTATATTCTGTATTTGGGCACTTGGGATATATGGAGCTAGTAGTGCAACCGGCTAGATATTAATAATTAATATTTAGCTGGTTATTTTTTTAGATAAAATAATAAAAGAAAGAACAGTGGAAGGAATTAAGGAGGAAAACTTATGAAAAAAATATTAAAAAGTAAAGTTTTTGTTGTTATGTTAGTGATGACTTTTATGCTGACATATATAATGCCAAAAACAATAAGCGTTAGTGCTAATGGATTAAATGTACTACCAGAAGGATTTATTAGTACATTAATCGGTGAGGGAGCCGAAGGTTCTGTAACCTATGAAGAAGGATCATTTACTATTAATGGAGCCGGAAAAGCAATTGGTAAAGACCAAGGAGCTGTTGATAATTATCAATTAGTAAGTTATGGGATAGAAGGCGACGGGACTATTATTGCAAGACTTGTAGATTTTGATATGAGTGCTGCACAATATGGCCAAGCAGGAGTAATAATCCGTAGTGATAATTCAACAGAAAATGCTGATTATTTAGCAGTTTATATTGAACCAAGCAAAAATGAATATCGTTATGCATATAGAGATAATGTTACAGGGGGAACTGGAGCGCAGAGGCTTTCAGGACTAACTGCAGAAAGTAAAGAATTATACATAAAAATAACAAAAGAAGGAACAAGCTTCAAATATTATGTTGCTGAGGATGCAGAGTTTAATTATATAGCTGCTAGCGGGGGACAAACTATAAAGTCTGAGAGTGCGTCATGGAACTTAGGCTTGGTAGTAAGTAATGGGGGAAGCAGTACTCCAGCAGCTGCTAAATTTGATAATGTTACTATATTTAATGGAGATAAGCAGATATATCCAGTAGTTGAAGAAGAAACACCAGAGGTGCCAGAAACTCCAGAAGTTCCAGAACAGCCTGAAACACCTGAAACTCCAGAAATGCCTGATTATTCAGAAGAACCAGGAATAGAAAGCACATTCCTGCCAAAAGGTTTCACAAATGTGAATGTTGGAAATGATGATGAAATTGCTTATGCTGATTTTAATACAGCAAAATCAATGTTTACTATTAAAGGTTCAGGAAAGCAGATTGGTAAAGATCCAAATACTACAGATAGCTATCAGTTTGTTAGCTATAAAGTAGACGGTGATGCTACAATAATAGCAAGATTAGTAGATTTTGATATGAGTAAAGCAGTTAATGGACAAACAGGTGTTATCATACGTAATGATAATACAAGTGCAGCAGCAGATTATTTTGCAGTATATGTAGAACAAAGCAAGAATCAATATAGATATGCATATAGAGATAATTCTGCAGGTAAAACAGGAGCTGCAGCAATAAATGGATTAACTGCTAGTGACAAAGGATTATACATAAAAATAGTTAAAGAAGGCAATGTGTTTAGATACTATATTTCAGAAGAGGCAAGTTTCCCAGCAGACAAAACTTATAGCAATTCACAAACTGTAAAAAACAGCAGCAGCTCTTGGAATGTTGGTTTTGTGGTAAGTAATGGCGGAAGCAAAGAAGCAGCAGTTGCTAAATATGACAATGTAAGAATTGAAACAGCTAAAAAAGTATACTTTGATTCGAACTTAGAATTAATGCCTGTAGAAACAGTAGAGAATTTATCAGCTTCAGCTGGCAATGAAAAGGTAGAACTTACTTGGGATGCTGTTGAAGATGCAACAAAATATATAGTAAAAAGAGCTTTAAGTAAAGATGGTAATTATGAAATAATAGCGGAAACTACAGAGGTTAATTACTTAGATACAATTGTAGAAAACTTTACTACATATTACTATAAGGTTACAGCAGCTAATGAAGAAGGATGTGGACATGATTCATTAGCAGTAAAAGCACTTCCAAGTTTAACAAATCCAGAAAATATACAATACGAGGATAATGCTGCAGTATTTACAATGACAGAAGAACCTAATGACACAGTACTTTCTTCAGTTATTTCTTTAGCAGGATATACTGATAAAAATGGAACAATTACAGTAAAACAAGATGGCAATATTGTTGTTGAGCCAGTAGAAAAAGCTGCTTCAGAACAATTCAAGTTTAATTTAACATTAAACTTAGGAAGAAATGAAATAGAAATAATTCAAACTACAGCAGATAATGAAAAGACAATTAAAAAATATAATATAGTATATTTAAATGGTTTATACTACGATATAATTGTTGACGGAAACTACACTGGAAATGCTTCAGTAGATGTAGCTAGAAAGAAAATATTTACTACAGTAGAAGAGGCAATAAAAACAGTATCAACTAAAAATAAAGATAGAGTAGTTATTTTTATTAAAAATGGTACTTATAAAGAAAAGCTTGTTATTGAAGCACCATATATTACTTTAATAGGTGAAGATAGTGAGGGAACAGTATTAACTTATGATGATGCTAATGCAACTATCAATCCAGCAACAGGATTAAAGTATGGTACTAGCAAAAGTGCAAGCGTTTATGTAAAAACAAAAGCTAAAGGCTTTATGGCCGAAAACTTAACAATTGAAAATTCATTTGTTGAGCAAGGTGAAGAGGGAGAACAAGCAGTTGCATTTACTAACCAAGCTGATG
>CAKVNP010000213.1 GCA_934777095.1 uncultured Clostridium sp.
GCCTCTTGTTAGCGTAAATATAGGAGCTGGCGAGAGAAAAAGAGCTGAAAGCTTTAGAAAGATAGCTTTAATTACGGCTTTAATCCTAGGAGTGCTTTCATATATTGTATGTATAGTATTTCCAGAAGAGATAGTAAGGATATTTGTTACGCCTACAGATACAGTTTTAAAGATAGCAGTAAACTCTATAGATCTTTATGCGGTAGCTTTTATTGTAACAGGTGTCAATATGGTTCTTGGTGCATATCTTCAATCGATTGAGGAAGCTAAAGGAGCATTTGTGATAGCATTATGCAGAGGGCTTTTACTGGTATCAATAGCAGTAATAATCCTGCCGATATTTATGGGGATAAATGGGGTGTGGATCAGCGTACCGGCTGCAGAATTCTGCACACTAATTATTGGCGTTATTTTAACTATAAAATCTTATAAAAAGCAAATAGTAAAATAATGATGAATTCAGGAGAAAACTCAGCGGGGGCTGAGTTTTTTTATTTATTAAAATAAGGGGATGTGGAGAAATATTACTTGTTAATGGTATAATATGGATAAGGGTACCGACAAAAGAGGAGGGGTAGGGAAAAAGTGAAGGTTAAAATAACAATAGTAGAAAGTAAATGCAGAGGTGGATATCATAAAAAAGGAGATACATTTATTGTAGATGATTTATGTCCGCCTATATGCCATGAATTATGGAATATGGCTTATCCATTTATTTATGCATTGCAAAATGGTGCTTCTTTAGATTATGGAGAAATTAAGGCACCTATGTTTGATTTAAAATGTCCTGATGGGGGAAGAGTTATTATACATGGAGAAGTAATAGCAGAGTAAGAGAAATATTAATAAAAGGGGTATATGATGAATTTTAAAGGAATAGGTAATTGGGAATTGTTGCTGAAGAAAATGACCTGGCAGCAGTTAGGTGAAATAAAAAATAAAAAGATTTTAGATTTTGGCAGCGGAAATGGCTTAAATGCAGATTATTATGCCAATGATAATGATGTAATGGCAATAGAGCCTGCCGAAAGTATGATTAGCAGCAGAGTTCCAGCAAATAATTATAAACAAATTCAAGGTGGTTTAGAGCAATTAAAGAATTATGAAGATGAATCCTTTGATATTATTTTCTGCCATAATGTTTTTGAATATGCTGATGAGAGAAAAGAAATATTAAAAGAATTTACTAGATTATTAAAGAAAGACGGCTTTATTTCAATTATAAAGCATAATAGAGCAGGTCGGGTTATGCAGATGGCAGTATTATTAAATGATTTTGAACATGCTAATGAACTGCTAGCGGGGGAAAATGGACAGAGTCAAAATTTTGGAATAATTAATTATTATGAAAATATAGATTTAGTTAAATGGTCAGACAAATTAAAAATACAAAAGATATATGGAATGAGAACATTTTGGGATCTACAGCAGAATCAAGAAATTCAATCTTCTGAAATATGGCAGAAGCAGATGTTGGAGATAGAAAATAAAGTAAGTGAAATTGATGCTTATAGAAATATTGCATTTTTTCACCATATAATTTTAAGAAAAGGCTAAAAAGAAAACTCAGCAGAGGCTGAGTTTTTTTGTAAGTAAAAAATTCTGGAAAGACAATAAGTTCAACACCATTTTTAGCTGCTTTATCAATTAAGTCATGGGCTTTTTTCATATTTGCCTCTACATTACCTAGCTCTGCGCTAAAATGTACAGCGGCTACTTTCATAATAAACACCTCTTAAATATTCATTAATTATAAAGTAGACTTATTATAAAAAGAATTTTATTAACAGATATTTACATTAAATATATAATAGTCTTATTAAGCTATTTTTACAAGATATAATAAGGGGGAATAAGATGAAAATAGAGTTAATGAAGATTGATGATTATGAGCAGGTCTGGAATTTATGGATTAATATAAAGGGGATGGGGCTGAATAACCTGGATGATTCAAAGGAAGGAATAGAGCGCTTCTTAAAGCGCAATCCTACTACTTGTTTTGTAGCAAGAGAAAATGACAAGATAATAGGTGTTATTATGGCGGGACATGATGGAAGGCGTGGATTTATTTATCATACTGCAGTTTTAAAAGAAAAGAGAAAACAAGGAGTAGCTGGAGAATTGCTTGCTACAGCAATGAAAGCATTACAAAAAGAAGGCATTAAAAAAGTGGCTTTAGTAGTATTTGATAAAAATGAAATAGGAAATAGTTTCTGGGAAAAAGCAGGTTTTTCAGTAAGAAAAGATTTGATATATCGCAATAAAGCACTTGAAGATTTAAAACGAATTGATACTTAAATTTTAAATAACATGATATTTGGGGTTATTTAGAAAAAATTTATTAAAGTGGAAGTTATGGTATAATTAATAGGCTTGTATATAAAAATAAAGTATATTGAGGAGTTTAGGATGAGAAAAAAGAAGAACTTAATATGGATGGTATCGATAGTAATTGTTATATGTGCAGCAGTAATGATTTTACCATGGAAAACTAATGTTAAAAGAGAAATAGAAGCTGTGCAATGGAAGATTGGCGATAGTGATTACACAGAAAATGTATTAGTTACTGTAAAAGGGACATATAATAATTATTTATTAAGGGCGGATACCTTTAAAGGGAGTATTTCTGTTGAATGCTATGATTTTACTTATAATAATGAAATGGCAGAGCTGAAATTTTCAGATGGAATAGGGAATATTTTATATTTTAATTTTATTGATGGTAAACCTGAAATTTATTCTTTGGGATTTTTAATATGTACACCTGATTTTAGTGAGTTTTTAATTGGGGTAAATTATCCAGCTGGATGGGATAGTGGCGATGGGATAAATATCTGTGGATATGCAGAAGATCGTACTGAGGCAGTAAAAATAGCCCAGAAACTTGCGCTAAATAGTGAATGGCTTTCACCAGCAGCTGAAGATTTTAGATAAGGCCTGCTCCAATGCATAAATTCTAGAAAATATATAAAACTAATAGTAACAAATGATAAGAGGTGTTTTATATGGCAGAAAGAATTACTGGAACAATAAAAGATAGCAATGGTGAAATTAGTCAATATGTGCTTAGTAATGGAGAAACATTAAGTAAAGCTGAAGGAGTTAATAGGGCGAAAAATGGAGAAATAGATGGTGTAATTATTGCTCATTCAAGGAAAGGCGAAGAATATTTAAGAACTAAACCAGATGGTAAGGAAGGAAATAATTTAGATAATATGACAATTAATGAATAAGAGCAGCTTATGCTGCTCTTATTTTATTGCTACTTTATAGTAGGAAATATTACAAAATATAAAGAAAGTTTTATTAATACCTTGTCCAAGAAAGGTACTAGGAAAAAGTATAAAACAAAGATTATTGTTATAAAAGATACCCCAGTATTTTTAAGATTATCTGAGAGATTTTTTAGATTAATAATTTTAAGCTTTTTAATTTTTCTTTTTAATAACTTGGTATATAAAAGATATCCTAAAATAGTTCCTAGAGTATTGGTAGCTAGGTCATTTAAATCGGTATATCGATAATTAAGCAGCTGGAATAATTCAATCATTAATGAAAAGGTAAACCCTGTAAGTACGGTGTTTTTAAATTTATTATATTTCTGCCAAAGTAAAGGTAAAAAAATGCCTAGAGGGATAAACATAATGATATTAGCAATAAATTCAAAAAGAGCAAACTTTAAACTATAGCCGAAGATTATATCATTAAAAGGAATCCAGATAAATTTTAAGCAGATATTATGGGGAATATCTAAAATATTTCCCGGGCCTGTTATTTCCATTACAGTATATATATATAAACCAAAAAGATAAAAGCAGATATAAGATAGAGGCGATACCTTGATTTCTTTCTTTTTCATTCTTTGTCTTGTAAAAATAGTATAAGTTATTAGTAAAGCAACAGTAACTAGTAAACCGCCCATAAAAGTCACATCCTTTAGTAAAAATCAATTTAATACAATTATACTATAAATTTACATAAATATCTTTAAAGTATTTTTTTGAGTATTAAGATATAGTTGCAGACGAGGGAAATAGTAAAGTATAATTTACAATGATAAAATAATATTTATTGATGGGAAGGGATAAAAATGAGTTACTACATAGTTTTGTTTTTAATAGTTTCATGTATTGTTGCATTAACTTTTGCATTTGTTATACAGCTAAAAAAAACTATTGAAATGTCAAAGGGTAATGAGCAAAAGAAAAATATATTCATTGGAAATCTTTTATGCTCTATAGGACTTGGAGGCTTTGTTTTATCTTTTATTCTTAATGTAATGGCTTCCTTAGAAAAAATATCGATTAGTTTCATTAATTGCGAAAATACATCTATTTTATGTTGGATTTTTCTAGGGATATTTTTATTAAGTAAATATTACATAAGCCCTAAAAAGCTTAGAATTTTTAGGAGAAAATAAAAGCAAAGACTGCCAAGATAAAGTGTACTCCTTGTCAAGGACAGTTTAAAAAAGCCTAAGCGACACTAATAAGATGATTTCTGTAATTAACAGGAGTCATCTTTTTAAAATTCCAATGAGGCCGATAATTATTGTGATAATTAATATAGTCAGCGATTTACTTTAGACTATTAGATATGGTATAATTTAATGGTATCGGGAGGTGATTGGCATGAGAGTATATAATGCTTTCAGATTTAAATCAGCTTGCTCCTTGCAAGGACTACAACAAAGTCAGCTATGCTTTGTCTGGAGCTTAAATAAATAAAAATAGCTGTAAATTTAATAAGGGTTTTAGAAAAACATAAATGATTTTAGTATTCTTTGCTTTAATTATTAGTATTTTAAAGTTAAGGAGTAATTGATGATGAAAGAATTTATAAAAAAACAACAATATAACTATATAAAAAGATGCTTAGGAG
>CAKVNP010000214.1 GCA_934777095.1 uncultured Clostridium sp.
TGGTAATATTAAATGGGAAACCTTCTTCTTTAGCAAGACCCATTGCAATAGACACCTTGGTAACAGCTATATCATAAGGATATACCCCTACTATTCCT
The DNA here is from genome assembly GCA_934777095.1 of uncultured Clostridium sp. GTDB lineage: Bacteria > Bacillota > Clostridia > Clostridiales > Clostridiaceae > Clostridium. The sequence continues at coordinate 99 of CAKVNP010000214.1, forward strand.
TTACCTTTAGAATGTACATCAAGCATTATCTTATTTGCTTCTGCTTCTTGTTTATTAAAAATTGACATTAATACATGAACTACGAATTCCATGGTAGTAAAATCATCATTATGCATAATAACTCTATATAATTTTGGCTTTTTTATTTTAATTTTGCTTTTTTCCCTAGTAATAATATTAGTTTCCATGCCAATCCCTCCCTATCTTATAGTTTATGACTCTACCGTAATTATATTAATCTTGCAATGAAAATTCAACATATATAAAATCTTTGTTCTTATCTCGTGAAATAAAAAATGCTGATAAATTTTTAATTTATCAGCATTTCTAGGCTAATGCCCTCAATTCATCTACAAATTGTCACAAGTATAAGTTACTTAAAAGATATTATATCTTAAAATCTGTTGGATCATAAGGCTTTGCTTTTGGTTCTCCAAAAACAGCCTGCACGCTTTCGGCCTGTGGATTATGATTAACATTCTTCTTTTTTCTTTTATTATTTTCTTTCATTTTGCTTCCCATATAATTTCACCTCTTCATTATCTTGTCTCAACGTCTGACATTTATGCTACAAATATTATTCCAATTTTCCTGTAAATTAATAAAACTATCATTAAATGTATAACATTTGCCATAACTAAAACATATTATGAATTAACTAAACTATCTTAATCAAAGGGGATGATAAAATGGTAGGATACAAAAGAAACTATCAAAAACATTGTAAAAAAAATAAACGCTCATCAGCTAACTGCAATTGTAATTTCAATTGTTTCAATAGCAGCAGTAGCAGCTGTGATGACGGTGGCTATATAATCGAAACTCGAACTCAGTTTACTGTTATACAATCTGCAGAAAACATCTGCAATTTAACAACTATGATTGGTGATGAATGTATCGGTCTTGATGGTTATTTTCTACAATCTTTAAATGATAATTGTTCATTATTTTCCTTCACTATTGGTGATGAAAATGAGCAGAAATCTCAAAGTTTAGGCATAGTAAGATGCATACTAAAAAAATTATGCATCTGTTTCCTAGAAGACGAAGTATTAAGAATAATACCACCAACTTCTGGTCCTGGAACATTTGCTAAATTATATTGCCAGCTAACTTCAAATGATATTGAGGTATACAACGCTTACCCATCAGCAAATGGCGAAGCAATATATATTGAACCTTCATGCATAAATGAAGCAAAATGTATTCTTTAATTTATAAAAATTATTCTATATAAACTAACTTATTAAAAGAGGCAGCTGCTTATGGCAGCTGCTTCTTCCTATAAATTATAAATGATCTTTTTCTTTATGTGGAGGAGCTCCTATCTTTTTTCCATCGATAATTCCTAAATCTGAATTTTCAAATGGCTGCATCTTTCTCCTCTCTGCATTTGATTTAGGTCTATCTTTTAACCTATTTTTATTATTATCCATACACTTCACCTCACTATATAGCTTCTGCCATTTTCATTAGATTATGTACAAAACAAAAAGAAGCCTATGTAAAACATAAGCTTCAAAACTTTAAATTACTTATTTCCAAGTCATTTTTTGTAAATATTCATTAACATATTCATTACTCATATTAGGATTTATTGTTTCCTCATGAGTAATAGTTATTATTGACATTGCAATAGCATACTTAAGTGTTTCTACAATAGACATATTATTCATATATCCATATCCTAATCCTGCAACAAATGAATCTCCTGCACCTGTAACATTTTTTATATGTATTTTATCATTTTGACAAATAGTGCCTTCTTCATCTTTAGTTAAGTAATAAATTCCATCAGCATCTAAACTGATAAATACATTTTCTACCCCTTGATCTAAGAAATATCTGCCTGCTTTTTGTAAATCTTCATACCCATTGATTTTTAAGCCGCATAATGCTTCAGTTTCAAGTCTATTAGGTTTTACAGTATTGAAATACTTTACTAAATGGCTTATTTTAGTTGCTTTATTAGCTGAAACAGGATCTAAAATAAATTTAGTCTTCCCTTGGAACTTCTTTAAAACATATTCTAATAATTCTGGATTATCTGAATCAACTATAGTATATTCAGCATTTTCAAATATATGGGCTTTAGAATCAATAAATTCTTTATCCATTTTATTTAAACTTTCCATATCAACTATTGCTGATTCCATTTCACCATCTTGATTTAATATTGCCATATATGTAGCTGTGCATTCATCTTCTAAAACTAAAGAATTATCCATTTTATATCCTATTCTTTTAGAATGCTCAAGAATATTCATTCCATTAGTATCATCACCTAAAGTAGAAATAAATTCCGTATTTATTCCAACTCTTGCTAAATTCTCTGCAATATTTCTGCATACGCCCCCAAAAGAAATCTTAATAGATCCTGGAATAGAATCCTTTGGACTATAATCTTTCTTGCTAAAACCAATAATATCGACTATTGATGCCCCCAAAACTAATATATATGGATTATTTTCATTCATGATATCTCTCCTGCCATAATTTTTACCGTTTAAAAACATACATCTATTATAGTAAACTAGTAAAAAAAAATAAAGAGGAAAATAAAAATATTGTCGAACTTTTTTATTTATTCTTTCATTTACCCTTTTTCAATTTGTTAATTTTACAGATATATTTAATTGTTTTATTCTATTGTATTCATTTTCATTTTATCATTTTGTTTTCCTTATCCTTTATTTATAATTTATTTAGCATATTTTTATTTTTTTACTATCTTATGTTTTCATTAGATTATTTTATATTTTTTTGTTCTAAAGTAATAATCTTTTTATGAATTAAATATAATTTAATGAATAATAATTACAGATAAAGACAATAATTAAAATAACTTTTCTTATTACTTGTAGGAGGTAAAAATGAATTACTTTAATGAAGGCAACAAACTCTATACATCAAGGGAATACTTAAAAGCTATTGAATTATATAAAAAATCCATCGATAACTGTGAAAATGAAGCGTGCTCATATTACAATATAGGTGTTTGTTTTATTAAATTGAAAGACTTTGATGCTGCCATAAATATGATTAAGAAAGCGTTAACAATGCAAAAAGAAAGCAAATATTACTTCAATCTTGCGTACTGTTATGCTATGAAAGAAGATACCCATAAGGCATTAATTAACTTTAATATTGCATGGGCAATTGATAGTACAGATAACGACTGTGAAAAAGCTATAAATCTAATAATCTCAAAAAATAAAAAAGCGCTTTAATAAGCGCTTTATTTTTTACCATTCACCGGCTACCCCTTCAAATATATGATCATCATAGAAACTATCGGAATCAAAATAATCTCCGGCTAAATAAAAGGTTGGATCTATATCAATCCATTTTCCTTCATCAGCTAAATAAACCTGATTCCATGCATGAGAGCCATATTCCTGTCCGTCAAAAGCTTTTCCAGTTACCAATCGTACTTTTAAACCAACATCTTTTGCCATAGCTACATAAAGGCAGGCATAGTCGAAACATATCCCCTTACGTTCTTTCCATGCGGTGATAGCCCCACTCTCAATTCTAGAATTATCTTTTAAGGCAACTATTGCTTTATTTACATCATATTCAATATTTGAACCGACCCAATAATAAATCTTCTTGGCCTTTTCCCGATCTGTAGATGCATACTGAACAATCTCTTCTGCTTTATTATCTATTTCTTGATTAGATTGAATTCCTTCATCTAAAGTAACACCATTATAATAAACTAATATATTATTATTATTGGCTATTTCACCTGTATAAACATAATTTGTTTTTTCACTTGTAATAAATGAATTAAGCTGATCGTATACTTTTATATTATTAAATAAACTTACATAAAATTTACTTCCTAAAGAATTATTGTATGTTATTACCCCTATAAAAAGTATTAGTACTACAATTACACCTTTTATTATTCCTATAGCAGTAGAAACCACAATACTATATGGCTTAACTTTATATCTTTTTTCTTCATCATCTTCAGAGCAAAAAAACAAACTAAATATTTTTTTTAGTATTTTGAACATTATAAACTGTATTGAAAAAAATAAGATTAGTAATGCAGAAATATTTACTACAGTACTTTTAATGTTTTCTATGGCAAGCCGTGAACTTATCATCATTACAACATTCATTACCCTATCTAAGTTTATAATAAGCACTAGAAAAGTCACTAAAATAGAAAAATAATATAGCATCCTATACAATGCCTGCTTACAACTCTTATTTGCTATTGTACATTCGATGCTTCCCTTCACCCCTATTATCAAGAATATTGTACAGATAACATAAGCAACTATTTTTCCCATAAAACTCCCTTCTTAATATTATTCAGTTTTCATTATTTCCTTAACCACCTCAGAAATTAAATCATATCCGTATCCTTTGCTCATTAAAAATCTATATAGTTTTTGAGATAATTTGTATTTATCATTTTCTCTTTTCAATAAAGTATTATACTTCTTCAACCCTAAATTATATGCTGTTTCTCTAAGGTTATCATCATCAACCTTTGAAAGTTCCTCTTCTATAAGATCTTCACTTATTCCCTTCCTAATAAGACTATATTTTATCTTATTTTTACCTTCACTGCGAAGTCTATCTTTAACATACATTGATGTTAATTTTTCATCGTTTAATAAATTATATTCTTTTAAAAACTCTAAAGTCCTGTCTATTGTTTTATTTTCATACTCTTTCAATAAAAGTTTTTCCCTAATTTCCTTTTCACTCTTATAACTTCTTTCAATTATTCTAATAGCAC
>CAKVNP010000215.1 GCA_934777095.1 uncultured Clostridium sp.
CTTCCTCAGCATCAGCTTCCTTATTTTCCTCAGCTCCCTCTAAAGCATATTTTTTTAATAAAAATCTTTTTGGCTTTTGCAGAGATGTTTTTGGTATATCTGTAACAAAATGTACCTTAGACATTTTCATATATAAAGATAGCTCAGCAGCTCTTTCCTTTATATCGCTTAATATTTCTTCTTCTGACCTATTTGATTTATCTTTTACAATAAAGCCATGTACTTCTTCGTAATCTGCATCTCTTACAGGCACTCCACAGACAACAAGCTCTTCAACTCCGCTGATATTTAAATAATTGCTCTCAATATCTGCCGGTGTTACTTTTTTTCCTGTAGCCAATACTATATTTTCTTTAGATCTACCCACTATTTTAATATTGCCCTCTTTATCTTTTATGGCTATATCGCCAGTTTTAAACCAGCCGTCTTCAAAGGCATCTTTTGCTGATTCTTCATCTTTAAAATATCCCTTCATTATATATGGCGTCTTAATATATATTTCTCCTGCACCATTTTCATCCTGGTTAGCTATCTTTATTTCTATTCCTGGATATGGCTTTCCACATGTATCTGTAGTTATATTTTTCCCTCTATTCCCTATAAGAGGTATATTAGTTTCTGTTAAGCCATAAGTTCCTAATAAGTTAAAGCCTGTCCCATAATAGAACTCAGCAGCCCCTTGCTCTAGTGGTGCTCCTGCTGAAGTCATGATTTTTATTTCACCACCAAAACCTTTATGTATGCTTTTAAATATTATTTTTCCTAAATTAATGCCAAATTTCTTTCTTAACTTGAAACATAAAGGGAAAAATACTTTATATATGTATCTTGTTGCAATATTGCTATCAATTTTCTTTTTTATCTGCTTTTCAAAAAGTTCAAAAACCTTTGGCACACCTGGGAAAAGCGTAGGTTTAAAATCATTAAAAGCCCCAATTACATTAACATTGCTAATTGATTCAATATAATATAAGCTTCCACCTAAAATCATACTTCCTAAAAGGCAGGTAACTACCCCATAAATATGAGTATTAGGTAAAATAGAAAATACTCTATCTTCGCTTGTAAGATTATTTTCTTTAATCATCATATTTATCGTTTCGATAAGCGCTTTATGTGTATGCATAATACCTGCTGCTGACCTAGTAGTCCCTGAAGAAAATATAATGACCGCAACGTCTTTATCCCCTTGGTAAGCCTCATTATCTTCTACTACCTTTTCAATACTGCCACAAATAAATTCCGCATCATTAAGCATATCCACTACTGGCATTTTGTCTGTCTGAGTTAAGCCAAACTTATTTATAACCTTTTCAGTAGTAAATAAACACTTAGCCTCAGCTTTTTCTACAAGCTTGTTTATTTCTTCCCTGCTTAAGGATACATCTATTAATACTGCTGTACAATTTAGCTTCATTATTGCGAAATAAGCAATATTCCACTCTGGGCAATTTTCACCTAAGATTATTATCCTATCACCAGATTTTATGCCACAGCTAAGAAGCTTTTCTGACCATAATGAACTCTTCTCAAAAATCTGTCCATAGGTATACTCCCTTTTTACCCCATCATCTAATTTAATTGTTATCGCTGTTTTATCTTTATTTTTTTCGTTTATTTGAAAAATTGTATTATAAATCAATTTTATTCTCCTTATTATCAAATATTAAATTAAGATTTACCTCTTAATTATAAGTTGTGAATATTTTTATAGCAATGAATTTAATTTAGTTTTTTTATTGTATTTCCTTCCATTATTCTTTCACTAATATTTCGCTACATTGCTGAATTTCTTTAATGTTTTAGAATAATATGTTTATTTATCTTTTATCTTCTGCTAGTTATAAAAATAGTTTAATTCTTATAGCCTTTTATAATTACATTATTTTACTTTTATGTTAATATTAGTTTATAGTAATGATTTAAGGAGGCTGGATTATTATGACTACTATTGGTATAGATTTAGGAACTACAAATAGTTTAGTATCTGTTTGGAAAGATAATAAACCAATTATTATTCCAAATGTTTTTAATAAAAACTTAACCCCTTCTGTAATAAGCGTTGCAGAAGATAACACCATCTTAGTTGGTGATATAGCAAAAGAAAGATTAATTACACATCCTGAGCTTACTTGTAGTAATTTTAAAAGGTATATGGGTTCTAATAAGGAATTTACCTTAGGTTCTTATAAATTTACTGCTGAAGAATTATCATCATTTATACTTAAGTCTCTAAAATCCGATGCAGAACATTATTTAGATGAAGAAATTACAGATGCAGTCATAAGTGTTCCTGCTTATTTCAACGATTCTCAACGAAAAGCAACGAAACTTGCCGGAGAACTTGCTGGATTAAAGGTTGAAAGGCTAATAAGTGAACCTACTGCAGCTGCCATTGCTTATGGCTTGCATGAAGAAAATGATGATAGTCAATTTTTAGTATTTGACCTTGGTGGAGGAACCTTTGATGTTTCCATCCTAGAATTATTTGATGGAGTTATGGAGGTAAAATCAATAGCTGGCGATAATTATTTAGGCGGAGAAGATTTTAATAATTTATTAATTGAATATTTTTTACAAGAAAACAAATTAAAAATAGATAAGCTATCACCAAAAACTATTTCAGCTTTACATAAACAAGCTGAAATATGCAAAATAACCTTATCAAATACTAATGAATATGAAATGCTTGTTTATATAGATGATACAAAGTATTCCCTTACTATTGATCGAGCAAAATTTGAATCTCTATCTAAGGATTTATTATTGAGAATAAAGCATCCAATAAATAGGGCTTTAAACGATGCTGGTATAAAGTCTAAAGATTTAGACTCAATTATATTAATTGGCGGCTCTACTAGAATCCCCTTTATAAAAAGCACTGTAACCCGTATTTTTAACAAACTTCCTTTTTCAACTATAAATCCTGATGAAACAGTAGCCATGGGTGCTGCTATACAAGCTGCTCTAAAAGAAAGAAAATCAGAACTAAAAGAAATAATTCTTACAGATGTCTGCCCTTATACCTTAGGGGTTGAAGTCATCGACCATACAAATAATTCTTACAATGCACCTGGTTTATTTTTACCTATTATTGAACGTAATTCTCCAATTCCAATAAGCAGAGAAAAACTAGTAACTACCTGCTATGATAATCAGACCTATGTTACTATTAATGTTTTTCAAGGAGAACGAAGGCATGTAGATGAAAATATAAAACTTGGCGAACTTAAAATTGAGGTTCCTGCTTCTCCTGCGGGAAAAGAAGCAATTTCATTACGTTATACTTACGATATTAACGGTCTGCTAGAAATTGAGGCCACTGTATTATCAAATAAACATGTTCAATCAGTTGTAATTGAAAATTCACCAGGTTCAATGACTAAGGAAGAAATTAAAGAACGTTTAGAAAAGCTAAAAGAAATCAAAATACATCCCAGAGATAAGCAAGAAAATAAATTAATTCTTGCTAGAGGTGAAAGGCTCTATGAGGAATCCCTAGGTAGCATACGAAATTATATTTCGGAGCTGCTTAGTACTTTTGAAGCTGCTTTAGATAGTCAAGATACTGCTATCATTAAAAAAGCTGCTAAAAATATTACTGAAAAATTTGATGAATTAGAGGATTATTCAAAAAGATGACCTGCTGGCATATACTTTCTATTGAACCAACTACAAATATTAAAGATATAAAAAGAGCCTATTCTAAACTTCTAAAAAAATATAATCCTGAAGATAATCCCAAAGAGTATCAGGAACTTAGAGAAGCCTATGATAAAGCCATAAATTTAGCTAAATATCCAATAAATGAATTACAGGATACAATAGCTGCTGATTCAAATAATGAAATAGTAAATGAAGAAGTTCCTCTATCAACAGAAATAGTGGTAAATAAAAATCCCATAGATGATTTTATGACTAAAGTAAACGAAATTTATTTTGATTCACATAAAAGATTTAGTGCTGATGAATGGGACAATCTATTAGCTGACCCTATACTCTGGAATCTTGATTTTCTATCTGAAATAGAAAACTCACTAATTAACTTTCTATTTCAACATAAATATATTCCTCATAGAATATACAAAAAACTAGCTGATTATTTTAATTGGCCTGCCAGAGAACTAGAAATATACAAAAATTTTCCTCCTACTGTTTCAACTTTTTTATTTAATAGCATAACTAAACCCGATACACTATCATATGATTATTTATCTAAAATAAGTAATGAAAACTTGGAAAATTATTTAACTCTTCGTGAAAAAGCATTTATTTGTTTAAATAAATCTCAAAGACAGGAGGCTGAAAAATATCTTCTTGATGCATATTTATTATACCCCTTGGATTTAATTCTTCTTAAATTCCTAGGTGAGTTTTATTTAGTAAAATGTGACACTATACGTGCTACACGTTATTTTCGAGAAGCACTAGATGTTAATGATTCTGATTTATATTGCTTAGCTAAATTCGGACATTTACTTACCATTTCAAAACAATATTCTACTGCTATTCCTTATTTACAACAAGCAATATTGGAAAACAAAAGCCTTCTAGATACCAATTCATTATTCGACTTAGCTGAGAGCTATTATTATTCTTATGATCTTAATAAAGCAAACGAAATCTTTATGTTATTAACCAAGCTAAAACCTAATATGAATTCTTTGCAGCTATATTTAAAAAGTATTGCTATGAAAGATATAGATAAATCTATCAAGACTAAAAATGAAATTTTAGTTTATTGCAATAAATATATTGATGATAATTTAACTCCCTTTCTATTAAAACTACATTCTATTTATGATGATTTTGATTTAAGAATAAAATTGTCTTCTTGGAATTCACTCCTTATGG
>CAKVNP010000216.1 GCA_934777095.1 uncultured Clostridium sp.
AGATATAGCTATAGAAGGTTTTTTGTGTAATTTATGTGAAAATGCCATAAAATATTATTGTTGCTTGATATTATTAGCTATACATAATATAATTAATTTGATGTAAAAAACGTACGGAGGGGGAAGAATATGAAAAGAAAAGGTCGAAGCGGATCAAAAGTTCGAAATGGATTAAAAGGCCGTAGTGCAGTATTATTTATACTATCCTTTATGATTATATTTTTATTAGCTTTTGCAGGAATAAAAGGCGTAGAACTATTTGGCTGGGAATTTAAATCATTTGATAAAGCTATAACAAAAGGATTAGATCTTCAAGGAGGAGTTTCAGTCCTAATGGAGATTGAAGATGAAGATGTAACTAACGAGGAATTGGAAAAAACTAGAGAATTATTAGATCTAAGAGTTAATAAACTAGGTATTGCTGAAACAACAGTAACTACAGAAGGAGATAATAGAGTAAGAGTTGAAATTCCAGGTGAATACGATTCAAATGAAATAGTAGACACTTTATCTAAAACTGGTGAATTAACATTTAAAGATCCAGAAGGAAATGTAGTATTAAGTGGTTCAGATGTTAAAGAAGCTACAGTAGTTTACGATACAAATTCTAATGAACCTGTTGTATCCCTTGAATTAAATGAAGAAGGTACAACAAAGTTTGCAGAAGCAACTGAAAATAATGTGGGTAAAGAAATCGGTATTTATATGGATGAAGATAAAATATCAAGTCCTACAGTTAAAAATGTAATAACAGGCGGAAAAGCAACAATTAGTAATATTGGTGATTTAGAAGAAGCTAAAACATTAGCAAGCTTAATCAATGCAGGGGCGCTTCCTGTAACAATAAAAGTTGCTTCAATTAGTAAAGCAGGAGCACAATTAGGTCAAGAAGCTCTGCCTAATGCAGCAAAAGCTGGTATAGTTGGTATAGCAATTATCTTTATCTATATGATTATTTATTATAGAATACCAGGAATTATTGCATCTATGGCATTAACGTTATATGCAACATTAGTTTTAGTAGTTTTTGCTGAAGGCGGGGTAGCCCTAACGCTTCCAGGTATCGCAGCATTCCTGCTTACAGTAGGTACGGCAGTAGATGCTAATGTGCTTATTTTTGAAAGAATTAGAGAAGAGTTAACAAAAGGATTATCTGTTAAATCAGCTGTGGATAAAGGATTCCATAATGCTTTATCTTCAATATTAGATGCTAATATTACTACTGTAATAGCAGCGTTGGTATTATACTTTATGGGTTCAGGTTCAGTTAAAGGATTTGCGGTAACTTTAATGATAGGTATAGCAGTAAGTATGTTTACAGCATTATTTGTTACTAAGACATTAATGAAATGGGCTGTAAATATGGGAATGTTAAGTAAGCCATCACACTTTAGAGTTAAGCAAAGGGGGTAAGGAAAATGGTTAAAATTATAGAAAGAACAAAAATTTGGTTTTCAATATCCCTTGCTGTAATATTAGTTGGTGTAGTATTATTCTTTGCTAGAGGCTTTAATTTTGGTATTGATTTTAAAGGTGGAACTAAGCTAGTAATTGAATTTGGAGATACTGAATTCCAAGAAAAAGACGTAAATGAAATTATAAATAAATATGCAGAAGGTGCAGCTTGTAAAGTAATAAATGATACAGAATATGAAATTAAAGCGGCAGACCTTGATGAGAATAAGACAGCTGAACTTTTCAGTGAACTTAAGGAAAAATATGAATTATCTGATGATGCTATCGTAACTCAAGATCAAATAGGGGCATCAGTAGGTAAGGAACTTACAAGAAAGGCTGTAATTGCAGTACTTGTTGCTTGTGTAGCAATGCTGATTTATATAGCTTTTAGATTTGAAGTTACTTTTGGAGTAGCTGCATTAATTGCATTATTCCATGATGTGCTTGTTACAATGACTGTTTATCTACTATTTAATATTACTGTTAACTCTCCATTTATTGCAGCAATGCTTACTATAGTAGGTTACTCAATAAATGATACAATAGTAGTATTTGATAGAATAAGAGAAAATGCAAAAGGTATGAGAAGGAAAACACCGGCAGAAATTGCTAATGTAAGTATTAATCAGACAATATCAAGATCTATCAATACTTCATTAACAACATTAGTGGTAATTGGTTCTGTAACATACTTTGTACCAACTGTAAGAGAGTTTACAGTGCCATTATTAGTTGGTATAGCAGCAGGAACTTATTCATCAATATTTATTGCATCTCCAATCTGGGTGTTAATTAAAAATAGAAAGAATAAGAAAGAAAAGGCTGCTGTAGCTTAATAAGATTCTTAATAAAAAAGTAAAATAAATGGTTTTTAGTAAATGGATGCTGGCAAAGCCAACATCCTGCTATAAATCATTTATTTTTTTCTTTCTATTTATAAGAAAAGTATAAATAATAGCTGAAAGTATACATATCAAACTGGCAAAAATATACATGTACAGTGATAAGTTATAAAAAAATACCTAAAATATATTAAAAAATGAAAAAAAAGTTGTAAATTTAGTTTTTTTAGATAAAACATTTGTAATGTAGCTCATTTTACATTATAATATAAATGTTTTCTTAAATATTGTGGAGGAGTTTGTCATGCGTAAGTTTTGGGAAAGTATATATAGTCCGAATTACATTAGTGGATATAATCCCTTTATACTTAAAGATATGAATAAAGCTATTGAACGTATGGTATCAGCAATTAATACTAGAGAAAAAATTGTTGTATATGGGGTACCAAATGTAGATGGATTATGTGCTATTTCATCCCTGATACTGGTATTAAAATATTTAAATGCAGATATTGAATACGTGGTTCATGATGATTCTTCAAGCCATTCCTATATTACATCTGAAGATATTGTTAATAATGTTCATTTTTTAGGTGGGGAATTGCTTATAACTTTGGGCATAGATTTAAAATCAAAAGAAGAAGAAGAGCTTTGTAAAAATCTTGGTATAGATTTAATGGTTATAGAAAATAAGGACGTTAATATAGATAAAGAGTACATATATATAAATCCAAGCCAAAAAGGATGCCAATATAGATATAAAAATTTGTCTATTAGTGGATTAACTTTTAAGTTAATGCAGGCTATAGCTATTTATTATAATATTAAGAGCATAAATAAATATTTGGATTTAATTTTAATCGGTGAACAATGGGCAAAGGTACCTGTAAAAGGTGAAAATGCTGTTATATTAAAAGAAGGTAAAAAGTTTTTATTAAATACTAATAATCATGGATTAAGAGCTATAATGGATGGCAATGATGAGCTAGAAGTAGATAAAGACGACTTTATAGATAAAATAATAGAAGTAATCACGCCAACAATAAATGTAGTAACTATGATGGATAATGCGCGTATAATTATAGAATTATTAATTACTAATAAAAAAGAACGAGCTAAACAGATAACAAAGTATTTAAATAAATCCAAAGAAAATATATAATATAACTAAGGGTAATAATCAAATTAGTGGAGGAATAAAAATGGATTTAAAAGATAAAATAAGAGTAATTGAAGATTTTCCTAAAGAAGGAATAAGTTTTAAAGATATAACAACTTTAATAGCTGATGGAGAAGCATTAAAGGAATCAATTGATCAAATAGCTAATTATTTAAAGGATAAAGAAATAGATGTAGTAGTAGGACCAGAAGCAAGAGGATTTATCTTTGGTGTGCCGGTTGCTTATGCTTTAGGTGTTGGATTTGTTCCAGTAAGAAAGAAAGGCAAATTACCAGGAGAAACAGTTTCTGTGAAGTATGCATTAGAATATGGCGAAGATGAATTATTTATTCATAAGGATGCCATTAAAAAAGGACAAAAAGTTGCAATAGTTGATGATCTATTAGCAACAGGTGGAACTATAGAAGCAGTTGCTAAGCTAGTTGAATTAGCTGGCGGAGAAGTTGCTACATTAGACTTTGCAATTGAACTTACTGAATTAAATGGAAGAGATAAGTTAAAAGGTTATGATGTGATGTCTTTAGTTCAATATGATGTGTAATTTTATTGAATAGTTATAATTTTTAATATATAATAATTATAAAAAAGGGCTGGTTAAATAACCAGCCTTTGACTTTAGAGTAATTAATTTACCTTGAGGAGATAAATGCCAATGGTGGAAGTATTAATAGAAAAAATAAAAGAAAATTGTATAAATATTGATATGGAGATGGTGAATAAGGCATATAATTTTGCAAATGAAGCTCATAAAGAACAAAAAAGAGTTTCTGGTGAGCCGTATATTATTCATCCAATTGAAGTTGCAACAATATTGGCAGAGTTAGGAATGGACACAAGTACCATTGTTGCAGGTTTACTTCATGATGTAATTGAAGATACAGAGTATACATATGATGATATTAAGAATATTTTTAGTGAAGAAATAGCTATCTTAGTTAATGGTGTAACTAAAATTACAAAAATGGAGTACAAATCAAAAGAAGAGCAGCAAGCAGATAATTTTAGAAAAATGTTATTAGCAATGGCTAATGATATAAGGGTTATAATCATAAAATTAGCTGATAGATTACATAATATGAGAACCCTTAAGTATATGAGAAAAGAAAAGCAGAAGCAGATATCTACAGAAACTTTAGATATTTATGCACCACTTGCTCATAGACTAGGTATATCAAAAATTAAATGGGAACTTGAAGATCTTTCCTTTAGATATCTCCATGAGGAGGAATATTATGACTTAGTAAAACAAGTTGCAGAAAAAAGGATTGAAAGAGAAAAGTATATAGATACTATTATCAAAGAAATGTATACAAAGCTTGAGGAAGCTGGTATTGATTCTGATATAGAT
>CAKVNP010000217.1 GCA_934777095.1 uncultured Clostridium sp.
TTAAGCATAACCATTCTATCTACACCGAAACCAAAAGCAAATCCGCTGTATACTTCTGGATCAATACCACAATTTCTTAATACGTCTGGGTGAACCATACCACATCCTAAGATTTCAATCCATCCACTGTTTTTACATACCTTACATCCTTTTCCTTCACATACGAAACATGTAGCATCCATTTCGGCTGATGGTTCTGTGAATGGGAAGTTGTGTGGTCTGAATTTAGTTTTAACTTTATCTCCAAACATTTTCTTTGCAAATAACTCTAAAGTACCCTTAAGATCTGCAAATGTAACTCCCTTATCAACAACTAATCCTTCCATTTGATAGAATATTGGTGAGTGAGTAGCATCAACATCATCTGATCTATAAACCTTACCAGGTGATATCATCTTAATTGGTAAGCTTTGCTTTTCCATTGTTCTAACTTGAACTGGAGAAGTTTGAGTTCTTAATACTAAGCTATCATTGATATATAAAGTATCTTGTTCACTTCTAGCTGGATGGTTCTTTGGAATATTTAATGCTTCAAAGTTGTAGTGGTCTAATTCAACTTCTGGACCTTCTTCTACAGTGAATCCCATAGAAATGAAGATTTGCTTCATGCTTTCTAATGTTAAGTCTAATGGATGTCTCTTACCAATTAGATTTTTCTTTCCTGGTAAAGAAATATCGATAACTTCACTAGCAAGCTTAGCATTTTTTTCTCTTTCCTTAATTTTAGAACCTACTTCTTCTAACTTTTGTTCTACTTCACTTTTAGCTTCATTAACTAATTTACCAACTACAGGTCTTTCTTCAGCAGATAAAGAACCCATTCCTCTAAGTATAGTAGTTAATTCACCTTTTTTACCTAAATATTTAACTCTAATTTCTTCTAAAGCTGAACTAGTTTCAGCAGAATTAATTTCATTAAATGCTGCTTCTTTAATTGCAATTAATTTTTCTTGCATAATTTTTCTCCCTTCTTATAATTAAATAATTAAATTATGACTTATTAGATTAATCATCTGAAATGATACATAATATAAACATAATAAAATGTATTCATATATCAAACTAATCATTTAAAAGTATACGTTATTTTATAGTATTGGATTTAAACACTTGGAAAATTCTCATAATTTTATTGTAGCAATAATTAATTTTGAAAATAAAAAAGGACACCCAATCCCACAAAGGGACGGAGTATCCGCGTTACCACCCTAATTGATATTATAAAATTATAAAATAATATCCATCTTAATTAAAATAACGGTTAAACCGCTAGCTACTACTATTAATTTCACAGCTAGTACTCCTGAGCGAACTTCATTATAACTTCAATTAAAAAAGCTTACAGTCTATGGCTTTTTCTCCCTTAAATCTCTATTATAACTACTCTCTCAATCATAGTATTTTCCTATTCAGTTCACTTTATTATACAAATAATGAAAATATTTTTCAAGTTTTTTTGTTATTTTTTTATACTTTTACATAATCTATAGTTTAAAATACCTACATTTCTTAAATAATGCCCTATATCTTATTATTTATACTCATTTTCCTCTAAAATATTTTTAGCTTAACATCCTCTCTCTTAATACTGCTATTTATTAAGCATACCCTGTCTTACTCTTTCAAATAAGATAATAGATGATGCTACAGCTACATTTAATGACTCTGCACCACCTGGCATTGGTATCTTAACCTTTTTAGTAGCTAAGTCAAATATTTCATCACTTATCCCATTTCCTTCATTACCAACTGCTAGAATTATTTTACCACTTAAATCCTCATCAAAGAAATTCCTTGATTCTTCTAGAGAAGTTGTTACCAAGCTATATCCATCACCAATAAGACCTTTGGTAAAAGTTAAATCATTGTCATGTATTATTGGCGTATAGAATATTGACCCCATAGTTGATCTGATTGTTTTATCATTGTAAATATCAACTGTTCCCTTAGTTAATATTATTCCTGTAACACCTGCAGCGTGAGCAGTTCTGATAATTGTACCTAAGTTTCCTGGATCCTGCAGCTTATCACACAATAAATAAAATTCTCCATTTAATTCATTTCTTTTATCGCTAATTTTAGCTACAGCAATTACACCTTGAGGATTTTCTGTAGAAGTTAATTGGCTGAATAAATTATTCTTCATGCAGTATACTTTTTCTGCATCTACATATTCACCTAAGTATTCATGAAGCCTAGCTTCACTATCCTCATCGATGATTACATTTTCTATTTCGATACCAGCTTTAAACCCTTCTTGTACAAGTCTAAATCCTTCAATTAAATATTTATTTTCTTTTACTCTATTTCTTTTTTCCTTAAGTTTTCTTACCTGCTTAAAGAAAGAATTATCCTTACTTTCTATAACTATCAAAGTCTACACCTCTTATTACAGCTTTTCATGTGCCTTATTCTCTTATATTTATGTTTTTCAATTGTACATCAAGTAATTATTTACTATTCACCTAGTTTTCATCTAGCTATTTTACTGTTTAATTATTAAGTCCTCAATTGCACTTAATTTTTTGCTAGGTCCAATTACTACCAAAACGCTGTTTGCATCAATAATAGTATTTGCACTTGGTGTAATATCGATTTTATCATTTAGTTTAATAGCTATTATATTAATTCCACATTTGCTTCTTAAATCTAAATCGCATAATTTTCTGCCTACCCATTCGTTTAATGGTTTTATTTCTAAAATACTATATTCTTCTGATAATTCTATATAGTCTAAGATGCTGGAAGATACAAGATTATGAGCAACCCTTACTCCCATTTCTTTTTCTGGAAGCACAACTCTATCTGCACCTATTTTCTTTAGGACTTTTGCATGTAATTCACTTTGTCCTTTAGCAATAATATACTTAACACCCATTTCCTTAACTAATAATGTAATCATCACACTAGCTTGGATATTAGACCCTATATTAATTACTGCAACATCAAAATTACTTATTCCTAATGTATGCAGTGCATTTTCATCTGTAGCATCCATTTGAACTGAATGAGTAACATAATCACTTATTTCCCTTACAGCATCTGCATCCATATCAATAGCTAATACTTCATTACCTAATTCCTCAAGAGTTTTGGCTACCGACTGGCCAAATCTTCCTAATCCTATTACTACAAATTGTTTCCTATTTGCCATACCTTATTCACCTAACCTATTAATATTTTCCCTTCAGGATACTTAATTCCATTGTCCCTCTTTTCTCTAGTTAATGCCAATACTACTGTTAATGGTCCAACTCTTCCTAGATACATCATAAAAATTATTAACACCTTACCTATAATACTAAGATTTGGTGTAAGGCCAAGAGTTAATCCTGCTGTAGTAAATGCTGATACTGTTTCATAAAGCAATTCAATAAAACTTGCACCAACTTCAGTATACGATAAAATCATCGTTACAGTAATAATTAAGCTTAACCCTATAAAAACTAAAGTTAATGATTTATATACAATATCCTTAGATATTTTTTTCATGAATATTTCTGTATCTTCTCTTCCTTTAATAACACATATTACTGTAAACAGCAATATCCCCATAGTGGTAGTTTTAAGACCACCAGCAGTCGAACCTGGAGATCCACCTACAAACATTAGGAGAATAGTAAGGAACTGTCCCGCAGTTGTCATTCCATCAGTAGGTATACTGTTAAAGCCAGCTGTCCTAGGGGTTGTAGCTGCAAACAAAGAGTTAGTAATCTTATCCCATAGACTCAATGATGCCATTGTATTTGGATTCTTATGTTCAAATAAAAACATTAAAGTTGCTCCGCCAATAACAAGTATAAAAGTCATTAAGATTACTACTTTACTATGAAGTGATAATCTCTTTATGTTTTTAATGCTATATAACTCTGACCAGACAGTAAAACCTAGTCCTCCTATGATGATTAATGCAGAGGCTACTAGAATTACTACTCCATTCGTATTATGAGTAGTCATACTAACTCCATTCCCAAAAACATCAAATCCAGCATTACAAAACGCAGAAATAGAATGAAATATTCCATAAAAAGCCCCTCTTAGAGGTCCATATTCAGGAATAAACTGCGTTGCAAACAATGCTGCTCCAACCAGCTGCACAGAAATAGTAAATATTAAGATATATCTTACCATCTTAACAATTCCATGAATATCAAATGTATTCATGGCATTTTGCAGTGCAAGTCTATCTCTTAAAGTTATCTTCTTACCTAAAATAATTGCTATTAAAGTTGTAAAAGACATAAAACCTAAACCACCAACTTCAATTAACAGCATTATAACAATTTGTCCAAACAGATTCCAATGAGTTCCTGTATCTACCGTAACAAGCCCTGTAACACATACTGCAGAAGTAGATGTAAATAATGAATCAATAAAGCTAGTAACTTCTCCGTTTGCAGATGAAATAGGTAAAGAAAGAATTAATGCTCCTAATAAAATAATTGCAAGAAATCCTAATGCCAAAACCTGCATCCCATTCATCTTCATATTTTTCTTTTTAAAATCCTGCATCTTCCCACCTCTATTCCTGCTTCCTTATTTCTTTTTTTATTCTTCTTTTTAATCTTCATTTTACTAACTTAGTATTTACTAATAATATTTATCTTAATTATAATATATAGCTTTTACTATTAAAATAATTTTATATACAAAAAAATGCGACTTTCGTCGCATTATGTATTAAGCATTTAAGTTCTTTTTAGCTAATTCAACTAAATCAGCGAATGCTTTTGGATCATTGATAGCTATTTCAGATAACATCTTTCTGTTGATATCTACTCCAGCTAATTTGATTCCGTTCATGAATCTTGAGTAAGATAAACC
>CAKVNP010000218.1 GCA_934777095.1 uncultured Clostridium sp.
ATCATACTTTTAAAGATATCTTTAATGATATATACGAAAATGAATATAAAGAAAAATTTGCTGAAGCTGGCATAGAATATTTTTATACATTAATAGATGATGCAGTAGCTAGAGTAATAAAATCTAAGGGTGGATTTATCTGGTCATGCAAAAATTATGATGGTGATGTAATGAGTGATATGATAGCTACTGCTTTTGGCTCACTTGCCATGATGACATCAGTACTAGTATCACCTGAAGGATATTATGAATATGAAGCAGCCCATGGAACAGTTCAAAGACATTATTATAATCATTTAAAAGGGTTAGAAACCTCTACAAATCCTATTGCAACAATATTTGCCTGGACAGGAGCCTTAAGAAAGAGAGGAGAATTAGATGGTTTAAGTGATTTAATTAATTTTGCCGATAAACTTGAGGAAGCTTCACTTAAAACAATAAATGAAGGAACTATGACAAAAGACTTAGCTCTGATGTCAGATTTAGAAAATATTAAGGCAGTAAATAGCGAAAACTTTATTAAAGCTATTAGAGCTAATCTGGAAAAGGCCTTAGTATAAAATAGACAGCCTTACATAAAATAATGAAGAGTTAAATAATCTTGATTATTTTAAATAGGAGGCAAATGATGGCACATAAAAATAACAAAAATTCGAAGCATAATAAAAAAGCAGGACAAAAAACAAAAGCAGAACTTAAAAAGATGAAGATGGAAACTGGAAATGATATAGGATTTTCTAAGGAATCACGTAAGCTTGGAAACAACGCACCAAGAGAGAATCCAGAATAAATAAAAAAAGCTGCTCATTGGCAGCTTTTTTATTTATTCTTAAACCATTTATAAGCAAAGGCTAAGCCTTCATCTAAGGTGTACATTGGTGAGTGGAAGCCATTTTCTCTTAGTCTCATGATGCTTAGGTTATAATTGTATTTTCTAAATGGGAAAAACTCAATTTCTTCTCTAGGCTTTAAGACTATTTTTGGTGTTTTACCAACTGCTTTTCCACAGTGCTCCACAAGTTCCTTAAATGAATATCTTACTGGATGAGTTATATTATAAACTCGGCAGTCAAATTCATTATACATCGCACATTCAAAATCTTTAACTAGGTCCTCAATGTGAATAAATTGAATTTTTGTATCTTCATCTGGAACTGCTATTTCTTCATCATTAAGAATTTTTTCAAAGAAATAGCTTTCTCTATGATGTGTATTTCCTTCACCATAAATATAAGTTGGTCTAAGAATGGTTGCTTTAATATTTTTAGTACTAATAAGTTCATTAATGTATTGTTCACATTCATATTTATTAATGCTGTAATCACCCCATACTGTATTTAAATCTACCGGAAATTCTTCAGTAAGAAGTTCATTGGTGTCAGGGTATACGGCACCAGAAGAGCAAAAAACGTATTTAATTAAATTATTTGTATTAGATAACGAATTAAATAAAATTTCTATATCTTGTTTTTCATAGCCTGAAATGTCAAAAATATATGAATAATTTTTATCCTTTAAAACTGATTTCATTTCTTCTAAATTGTGTCTATCACAAATTAAATGATTTTCGTATCCGTCGTAATTAACATTGCGTAGCCCTCTAGTTAATATATCTATACTATAAGCTTCGCTTACAAAGCCACTGCCTCCTAAAACTAAAATATCTGCCATAATTCCTCCTAAAAATATTTATTTAAAAAGCCCAGTTACCATCTGCAAAAATTTGGACTTTTTCATTATTGTAAGTAGTACCTACTACAGATAGGTCATTAGTACCTATCATAAAATCTACATGGATTAATGAATTATTAACGCCAGCATTTTCTAATTCTTCATCAGTCATTTTATCAGCATCCTTGATGCAAGGGTAAGCTCTACCAAAAGCTAAATGGCAGGCTGCATTTTCATCGAATAATGTATTAAAGAAAATAAGCTTTGAGTTTGAAATAGGTGAATCGTATGGAACTAAGGCAACTTCACCTAGATATTTTGCTCCTTCATCACTATTTAAAAGCTCTTTTAATACTTCATAGCCAACTTCAGCAGTGAAGTCTACAACCTTTCCATCTTTAAAGGTAACTGAAAATTCATCTATTAAGTTTCCACCGTAAGTTAAAGGCTTTGATGAATAGACAACACCATTAACACCAGTTTTAACTGGTAAAGTAAACACTTCTTCAGTCGGCATATTTGCATTGAAGAATATACCATTTTTATCTTCTTCTGAGCCTCCTGCCCAATAATGATTATTAGGAAGTTCAACTACTAAATCTGTTCCTTTGCCATTTGTTAAATGAATGTTCTTAAAATTATGTTCATTCATAAATTTAAGGCTTTTGCTTATATTGCTGTTATGTTTGTTCCAAGCATCAATTGGGTCTTCTTGGTCAACTCTCACAGCACTGATAATAGAATTCCATAAATTTTTCATTGCTTCTTCGTCAGAAACATTAGGGAATACTTTTTTAGCCCATGCTAAAGTTGGATAAGAAAGAACGCACCAACGAACTTTATTAGAAGTAGCAGCTTCTGAATATTCTTTTAAAGCCATGCTTCTTGATTTTTGATATGCACCTATCTTTTCCATAGGAACTCCCTTAAATGCATCAGGATCAGCAGCAGAAATAGAGATAAAGCATGCTCCTTTTCTAGCATAGTAATTATAGCTTTCACCAAACCATTCAGGAAGATCAGCTAAAGTTTCCACAGAGCTATTTGTAAGTCTGATTCTATTTAATCCTTGATCACTATAATTAACTATTACATCCTTTGCACCAGCTGTATAAGCAGCTTCTGCAATACATCTTGCAAATTCTGCAGTTTCAATTGGTGAGTTTATTACTAGTGTATCTTCTGTTTGAAGATTGACCCCCATTTTAACTGCTAATTCTGCATATTTTTTTAATAAATTCTTTTCCATCATTTACACCTCAACTTTTGTATTAATAAAATATACTTAATTATACCATAATATGTATATGGAAAGTTAGTACTAGGGAAATAAATATGAAGAAGAGACCAATTATATTGTTCAAAAAGAGAGCTTAAGATATAATAGTAAATACTGAAAATAAAAGAAGGAAAGGTTAAAAGATGAAAAATTTATTAGAAACTTTAGTTGAAAAAAATAGAAAATATTATGAGGAGGGTAAATTAGCTTCCTATATTCCAGCTCTTTTAGAAGCAAATCCTCAGGATTTAGGCGTATGTGTAGTAGATTTAAATAATAAGTATGAATTCTGGGCTGGTGAAAGTGACGTAAAGTTTACAATTCAGAGTATTTCAAAGGTGGTAAGCCTTATATTAGCATTAACGGATAATGGCAGAGAAGAGGTATTTAAAAGGGTAAATGTTGAACCAACAGGAATGGGCTTTAACAGTATCGTTAATTTAGAAGTAAACAATCAAGATAGACCATACAATCCAATGATTAATGCAGGGGCAATTGTAACAACATCATTAATCTGGGGAGAAAATCAGGAAAAAAAGCTGGAAAGAATCTTAAATTTCGTAAGAAAAGCTACTAATAATGATACTATAGGCATTAATGAAGAAATTTATTTAAATGAAAAAGAAACAGGCGATAGAAATAGAGCTTTAGCTTATTATATGAAGAGCAATGGTTTTCTTGAAGGCAATGTAGAAGAAATTTTAGACC
The DNA here is from genome assembly GCA_934777095.1 of uncultured Clostridium sp. Classification (GTDB taxonomy): domain Bacteria; phylum Bacillota; class Clostridia; order Clostridiales; family Clostridiaceae; genus Clostridium. The sequence goes on from CAKVNP010000218.1 coordinate 3,659, forward strand.
TATATTTCAAGCAATGTTCTATAGAAGCCACTGCCAGGGATTTAGCAAGATTTGGTGCATTGATAGCTAATGATGGAGTTACCCCTTGGAGCAATGAAGTACTTATCTCTAGAGAAGTCTGCAGAATAGTAAAGACGATTATGGTTACTTGCGGAATGTATGATGCATCTGGTGAATTTGCAGTACATGTAGGTATACCAGCTAAATCAGGTGTAGGTGGCGGAGTGCTGGCTACTGTACCAAGAAGATACGGTATAGGAATTTATGGTCCAGCATTAGATTCAAAAGGAAATAGTATCTGCGGGTTAAAGGTATTAAAAGCTTTATCAGAAGAATTAGAACTAAGTATTTTTTAAATTTAAAACGGTATTATTTAAGTTTTTTTGGAGAGTTTTATAACTAATAAGAAATTTATAATATTAAGATGATAAAATAAATATTAAATAGTATAATAAAAAAATAGAAATAATATATGAATTGGAGGAAAGTATGGAAAAGATTTTAATTTTAGACTCAAATAGTTTAATGAATAGAGCATTTTATGCCATTCCAGCATTGTCAAATAATGAAGGCGTATATACAAATGCCATTTATGGATTTACAAATATGCTGTTTAAACTACAAAGTGAAATAAAACCTGAGTTTATTGTGGCAGCTTTTGATAAAAGTGCACCTACATTTAGACATAGAGAATTTACTGAATATAAAGCAGGAAGAAAAAAGATGCCAAGCGAACTTGGGGGACAGTTTCCTCTAATAAAAGAAATATTAACTAATTTAGGAGTTGATATTTATGAACAGGATGGCTTTGAAGCAGATGATGTTATAGGAACTATTGCCAAAAAAGCTGCTGAGAAGGGTATAGAAGTTTACATAGTAACTGGTGATAAGGATGCATTCCAATTAGCAGATGATAATATTAATGTTATCTTCACTAAGAAAGGTGTAACAGAAACAATTGTATATAACAAGGAGAGCTTCCAAAATGAATTTGGAGTAAGTCCAATACAATTTATTGATGTTAAGGCATTAATGGGAGATAAATCAGATAATATCCCAGGAGTACCAGGTGTTGGTGAAAAAACAGCATTTAAGCTGATTCAAAGTTTTGTCTCATTAGAAGAAGTTTTAAATAACATTTATAAGGTAAGTGGAAACAAGC
>CAKVNP010000219.1 GCA_934777095.1 uncultured Clostridium sp.
ACTGAAGATATGGCATTACTAGGACATGTAGGAAGAAACTATATGGGAATCAATGGTGATGGTAATACAAGACTTTGTATGGCAACATCAGTAGTTGCACATAAGCAAAGCTTTGGTTTTGATGCACCTCCATACACATTACAAGATGCTGAGCTTTCAGATACTATCATATTTATTGGGGGAAATCCTGTTATTGCACATCCTGTATTCTGGGGAAGAGTAAGAACTAATACAGAAGCTAAAATTATAACAATTGATCCAAGAAGATCAGAAACAGCTGCAAATTCAGATATATGGATAGATATAAAGCCAAAGGCAGATTTAGTACTATTATATACATTAGCAAATGTATTAATAGAAAAGAATTGGATAGATAGAGATTATATTGAAAAGTATTCAGAAGGATTTGATGGATTCAAAGAGCATGTTGCTAAATTCACTTTAGATAATGTTGAAGAAGAAACAGGAATTTCTAAAGAAAGAGTATTAGAGCTTGCAGAAATAATACATAATGGTAAAAAGGTATCATTCTGGTGGACAATGGGTGTTAACCAAGGATATCAAGCAGTTAGAACAGCACAAGCAATAATAAACTTAGCTGTAATGACAGGTAATATAGGAAGACCAGGAACAGGAGCTAATTCATTAACTGGACAAAGTAATGCAATGGGATCAAGAGCATTTAGTAACACTGCTGGGCTTTATGGTGGAGGAGATTATGATAATCCTGTAAGAAGAAAAGCAGTTGCAGAAGCTTTAGGAATGGATGAAAGTTACCTGCCAGCTAAACCTACTATACCTTATAACAAAATAATCGAAAGAGCTATTTCAGGGGAAATAAAAGCTTTATGGATAGTATGTACTAACCCAAGACATTCATGGGCAAATAATGAAGAATTCAAAAAAGCAGTTGAAAATATAGATTTCCTTGTAGTTCAAGATATATATGAAGACACTCATAGTGCTGAGCTTGCAGATTTATTTATGCCATCAGTTCCTGCACTAAAAAAGGAAGGGGTATTTATAAATACTGAAAGAAGATTATCTAAGATGAATCCAGTAATACCTAAAGAAGAAGGAGAAAAATCAGATTTCGAAATATTCTATGGTATAGGACAAGCTTTAGGAATGGGAAGCCTTTTAGATAACTGGAAAACTCCAAGGGATGTATTTGAATTATTAAAGAAATGTTCTAAGGGAATGCCATGTGATATTACAGGTGTTACATATGAAATGCTTGAAGGCGAAAATATGTCAGGTTCAAGAGGAGTACAATGGCCATTTAGAGCAGGTGAAACATTAACTGAAGATCAAAGAAGATTATATGAAGATGGTCAATATTATACTCCATCTAAAAAAGTGAAATTTATGTATGAAGATATAGCTGAAAATCCAACTAAGACTTCTAAGGAATTCCCTTATATCTTTAATTCAGGAAGAGGAACAGTTGGACAATGGCATACGGGAGTAAGATCAAGAGAAATTGATGAGTCAAATAGAATATACAGTAAAGAATCTTATGTTTTAATGAATCCAGAATTAGCAAAAGAATTAAATATTGCTGAAAATGAAAGAGTAAAGATTTCTTCTCAAAATGGAGTAACAAGTGAATTCAACGTTGTGTATTCAGAAGATGTTAAAAAGGAACATTTATATGCTCCAATCCATTATATAGAAACAAATTCACTTACACCATCAGTTTACGATCCATATTCAGCTGAACCTTCATTTAAAACAGTAGCAGTAAACATTATTAAATAATTAGGGGAGTCTAAAGATGAAAAGAATTAAAATTGATAGATCTAAATGTGTAGGTTGTTTAACTTGTACAACAGCATGTATTGTTTCACATAATTCAGAAGACACAAGAAGTAGAATTACAATTGATAGTAATGGAAAATATGCACCAATTTTCTGTAGACATTGTGATAGACCAGAATGTGTATATACATGTATGACTGGTGCTATGAGCAAGGATAAAGAAACTGGTAAAGTTATGTACGATAAAAATAAATGTGCATCATGCTATATGTGTATAATGGCTTGTCCTTATGGAGTGTTGAAAGCAGATAGTAAAATGCATAAAGAAATTATGAAATGTGATGGCTGTAAAGAAAAAGGATCACCTCAATGTGTAGCAAGATGCCCAATGGCTGCAATTACTTTAGAGGAGGTAACTGAGTAATGAGATATATAGTAATAGGAGCTTCTGCTGCAGGAATAAGCGGAGCTAAAACATTAAGAGAATTAGATAAAGATGCAGAAATTATCTTAATTTCAAAAGATGAAAAGGTATATTCAAGATGTATTTTACATCACTATATTTCAAATCATAGAGATGTTGAAGCTTTAAACTTTGCGCCAGATAATTTCTTTGAAAACTATGATATAAAATGGATTAAAGGTGTAGAAGTAACACAGGTTGATGATAACAATAAAAATGTAGTATTATCAAACGGTGAGACTTTAGAATTTGATAAGCTTATGATTTGCAGCGGAGCTTCAGCATTTATTCCACCTGTAGAAGGTTTAAGAGGAACTAATAATGTTGTAGGATTAAGAAATTTAGAAGATGCTGTACTTATTAAAGAACAAGCAGCTAAGGTGAAAAATGTTGTAGTATTAGGAGCTGGTCTTGTTGGTATAGATGCAGTTTCAGGGCTTATTGATACAGGAGTAAACATATCTTTAATTGAAATGAGTGAAAAAGTTTTACCACTTCAATTAGATGATTATACTTCAAATGTATATAAGACTAAATTTGAAGAACATGGTGTAAATTTAAAGCTTGGCGTAAGAGCTGAAAAGTTAAATGTTGATGAAAATAATAATCCAGTTTCACTTTTATTAAATACTGGTGAAGAAGTGCCATGTGAGCTTGTGATTGTAGCTACAGGTGTTAGATCAAATATAGCATTTTTAGAAAGCAGTAATATTGAATGCGATAGATTTGGTTTATTATTTGATGAAAAAGGTAAAACTAATATAGAAAATATTTTTGGAGCTGGAGATGTATCTGGAAGAAATCCAATTTGGCCAACAGCTGTTAAAGAAGGAATCATTGCAGCAAACAATATGATTGGTAACGAAATGGTGATGACAGATTTCTTTGGAAGCAAAAATACAATGAACTTTGTAGGAATTGCTACAATGTCATTAGGAGCAGTTGAACCAGAAGATGATACTTATACAGTTGAAATCCAAAAGGATGAAAAGAACTATAAGAAGATTATCCACAAAGATGGTAAGATATATGGTGCTTTAATTCAAGGTGAACTTGATTACGCAGGAATACTTACTCAACTTATTAGAGAAAATATCGATGTATCAAAAGTAACTAAAAATATCTTTGATATAGACTACGCTGATTTCTTTAATTTAGAAAAGAATTTCGAATTCAGTTATAAATAATAAGAAAATTATGAATTATGAATGAAGAATGATGAATTAAGGAGGAAATTCCTTGGGGAATTTCAATAAATGTATTTATAAAAGGAACTCCGAGAGGAGTACCAACCTTAATTCATCATTCGTAACTCATAATTCATCATTAAATAAAGGGGGGTGAATAAATAGTGAAGGTTGTTAATATAATAGGAACAGGTTCAAATGTGGGAAAGACATTTGTCATGGAAGGTTTAATCAAAGAACTTGTATCCAGGGGGAAGTCCATTGGAACAATTAAGCATGATGTCCATGGCTTTGACATAGACCAAAAAGGTAAAGATACATATAAGCATAGGATGGCAGGAGCTGAAACAGTAATCATTTCATCAAAAAATAGATTAGCCATGATAAGGGAGCTGCCAGAGGAAACAGAGCTAGAAAATATTATTAAGATGATTAACGATAAAGATGTAGTTTTAGTAGAAGGCTATAAAAATAGTGATTTAAGAAAAATTGAAATTTATCGTGAGGGAATTAGTGAAGGAATAAGAACAGCTAAAGAAAAAATAATTGCAGTTGCCAGTGATAGTCATTTGGATTTGCAGGGAATTAAAGTTGTAGCAAAAGAAGATTTTAAAACTTTAGCAGATTTAGTGTTAAAGGAGGAAGACTATAAAATTAAATAAAGATATTTTCTAGAGCATAAAAGGCCTAAGGATTAAATTTAAGATCTATGGATTTTATGCCTGAATTAAGTAAGCTTAAATTCACAGGGTAATGATTTGAAAAAATATTATCTCCACTATTTGGGAAGGAAAATAAGTTATTAGTGATAAATTATGAATGGTGAATATTATAAAATTATAGTCAGTATTCATAATTTATCATGAGAAAAATAGGCTTATTACTTATACCCAAAAAGTAATAAGCCTTATTTTTTAGAAAGTTTGAGGAGAAAAAATGAAGTCATTTATTAGTTTAGAAGAAGCTTTAGAGATAATTGATAATAATATTAACCATTTACAAATTGAAGAAGTAGATTTATTAAAGGCAATAAATAAAGTTTTAGCAGAGGATATATATTCACTGATTAATAATCCACCTTTTGCTAAATCAGCAATGGATGGGTATGCCATCAAGCATGATGGAGAAAGCAGGCTTAAAGTAATTGATGAAATATATGCAGGTCAGTGCAGCTGTAAAGAAGTAGAAGATAATACTGCTATCAGGATAATGACTGGAGCCCCTATACCAAAGGGAGCAGATGCAGTTATTAAGCAGGAAGACGTGGAATGCAATGAAAATATGATTGTTTTAAATAAGCAGCTTAAGATAAATGAAAATATATGTCCAGAGGGTGAAGATATAAAAATTGGTACGCTACTAGCTGTAAAGGGGAAGAAATTAAATTATGC
>CAKVNP010000220.1 GCA_934777095.1 uncultured Clostridium sp.
TGATATAAAAGAAAAATAAAATATGGTAAAATATTACCAAATGAGTATACCAGGAGGTAATGATGACCATATATAATGAAAAGATATTATTAGTAGATGACGAAAAGCAGATATTAACGCTATTTAAAGAAGTATTGATAAAAGAAGGTTTTAATAATATATATGAAGCTGAAAATGGCATAGATGCAATACTTATAGCAAAGGAGGAAAACATAGATTTAATTATTTTAGATGTTAATCTGCCTGATATTGATGGATATAAGGTCTGCGAAAGAATTAGAAGCTTCTCCTTATGTCCAATTATTTTTTTAACGGCTAAAGGAGACGATGAAGAAAAGATTCGCGGGTTAGAAGCTGGCGGTGATGATTACGTAACTAAACCTTTTAATATAAAAGAAGTAATTTTAAGAATTAAAGCACAGCTTAAAAGAGGCTTGCTGGTAAATATGAAAAATGAAAATAGTATTTATAATTTTGGTGACGTAGTTATAAATGAAGATACAGGCGAAGTAATAAAAAAAGGGGAATTAGTTTCTTTAACAGCTAAGGAATATGCTTTAATTTTATTTTTAGTAAAAAATAAAAATAAAATCTTTAGCAAAAATTCGTTATGTGAAGAAGTCTGGGGATATGAATATGATGGGTATGATAATACCATTATGGTACATATAAGGCATTTAAGAGAAAAATTAGAGGATAGTCCGAGCAATCCAAAATATATAAAAACTTTAAAGGGGCTTGGATATAAACTGGTGGATTAGAGATGAATATAAAAATAAAGCTTACTTTAAAATTATTATTATCTATGCTATTTGTAGTATGGATTACCTTTATAGTCTATGTTGTATTAAATATTATTACATTTAACTTTAAATTATCATTAAGTGATGATTTTTTCAATTTATCATTTGATTCAAAGAGTTTTGTACAAGTATATGTTGATGATTTAGAAAGAGATGAAGAATTTAATATAGATGATCAAAATGAAAAGATTCTGCTAGAAAATAATATATGGATACAGCTATTAGATACTGCTAATAAAGAAGTTTATTCTGTAAATAAACCAGAAAATGTACCTTCAGAATATACAGCATATGAGCTTATACAATTTATTGAAAGTCCGTGGGAGAGTCCGGCGCCAACAACAGCAGTCATTGGGAATGTTAAAAATGGGAGCTATACTTTAATTGTAGGGTATCCAATTAATAAAATACATTTTATATCTTTTTGGTATAGCAATGATGTATTAAAGTATCACGGTTTAATAATTATTTTTGCAATAATGTTAATGACTTTTATAACTTATTTATTTACTAGAAGTATTGTAAGTCCAATGGTTTCGGTAGTAGATGATATAAATGATCTTAAAAACGGCATATATATACAAAAAGCAGAAAAGAAAGGTGTATATAGAGAAGTAAGTGAAAATATTAATGAATTATCAGTTGTGTTAAAAGAAAATGAAATTGAACGTAAACAGAATGATGAAGCTAAGGAACAATGGATTGCAAATATCAGCCATGATTTAAAAACACCTCTTAGCTCAATTAAAGGTTACGCTGAATTATTAGAGGGAGAATCTTATGAAATTGATTTAGCAGATGCTAAAAGGTATGCACAGATAATTTTACGGAATAGTAACTATATACAAGAATTAGTGAATGATTTATCGCTAATATATAAGTTAAAAAATAAGGTGGTTCCTTTTAATTTTAAAGAAGAAAATCTAGTTTCAGTAATACAAGAAATAGTTATTGATTTATTAAATAATAGCAGGTATGTAGGCAGAGAAATTAATTTTAATTATAATAAAGAAAAGATATCCTATAATTGTGATAAAAAATATTTTATAAGGGCTATTTATAATTTTTTAATTAATAGTCTTGAGCATAATATTAAAGAAACTATTATTAATGTAGATGTTCAGGAGAATGATGAAAGTATAGTAATTACTATTGAGGATAATGGACAAGGAATAAAAGATGAGGATTTAAGAAATATATTCAAGCGTTACTATAGAGGATCGGATAAGAATTCATCAGATAATGGTTCAGGACTTGGCATGGCGATAGCTAAAGAAGTTATTGATAAGCACAATGGTGAAATTGACATCAAGAGTAAATTAGGACATGGAACAGCAATTAAGATAAATTTAAAAAAATAAAATGGAAATCACCTTTCGTGAATTCCATTTTATTATATATAAAAGTTAGTGGTAATTATCTAAAATTGTTCAATTATTTTGACCTGCAAATATTATTATAAGTAGGAGTATGATTAATAATAACTCCTAAGGCAAGAGCACTTTTACTAGAATTGGTTGTAAAACTAAAAGATAGCGCAGAAGGATTAATAGTTAAAAATGCACCTGCAGTAATACTTTCCAGAGCATTACTAGTTCCAGTTTTGGTAACAGTTTGTGTACCTATACCAGAAAAAACAGGACCTCGGGAGCTAAGACCAGTAGAAGAAGTCATGTTTTTAATAAAAATCCATGGAGTACCATTTGAAGTAGCCTGCCATATCTCATTGCTACTAGTAGTTTCAGCATCGGCAGCAATTAGAGAAAAATTAGGACACAAGCAATCAGCACAACTATTAATTTTGTTAATGCAGATATTAGAAATTAATAAATTAGAAGTACCTGTGAAATTCATGGAATAATACAAGACTACATTACCATTAATCTTAGAATAGGATGTATTACTAAAAGGGATTTGATTCATATTAGCTATGGGAGCTGGTAGAGCAATTAGAGAGAGATTTTCGTCAGGCGAAGAAAATAATAAGGTGAAATTAATTTTATATCCGTCTGGTAAAATATTGGTGATGTTTTGAGGATAGCCATTTCTTAATATAAAATTAGGATCAAAATCAATCCAACCAATTATTTCATGCAATGGTCCTTGACTTATAGGATCAGAAAATTTTACAGTATTAATCATATTTTCACCTCTCTATGAGAACACATAATTAGTATAGTCTTAATATTAATTAGCACAAGGATTATAGATAAATAGTAAGGTTTTAGTGTAGCGTAAATTATTTTCTGTAATTATAAATGTTAATTTATCAGATGAAAATTTAGTAAGTGTACATCGAGGAGTAAAGGTAATCATAATACCAATTGCAGCAGATTCAGGTGTGTCGTTTGAAATAAAGTTTATAGTACAACATGAAGGATTGGAACTAGAATAAACACCAGCACCTATTCTATTACGAATAAGGCTTATTCCTCTTTCAGTTGTAGATTGAGCCCCAATACCATTAAAAATAGGGCCTTCTATTGGAGAAGCTATAGGAGGCATAAAATTAATTAAAGACCAAGGAGTACCATTTGTAGTAACTGCAAAAGCTTCACCAACTTCTGTAACATCAGAGTTAGCAATAATAATTGAGTAATTATTACAGTTGCAGGATAAACCTAAAACAAAAATATCATATTTATCTTCCAGGGATTCTAATATGGATATAATAATGGGGATTAACAATGGTGGAGATGATTATATCACTAAACCTTTTGATATAGATGTACTGATTATGAAAATAACAGCTCTACTTAGAAGAAGTTATGATTATAATGCTAATGATAAGCTCGTTTATTACAATAATTTAATTTTTGATACAGAAAAGGGAATCATTAAAAGAGAGCAACAGGAAATAGAGCTAACTAAAAATGAATTTAAAATATTAAAGCTGCTTATTGATAATAAGGGGAAAGTCGTTTCAAGAAGCAGCATGATGATGAGTTTGTGGAATGATGATGAATTTGTTAATGATAACACGCTGACTGTTAATATTACAAGGCTAAGAAATAAGATAAAAGAATTAGGCTTAGATGATTTTATTAAAACTAAGAAAGGAATTGGCTACATGGTGTAATGAAGATAACTTGCTTTATAAAAGAAAGAAAAATATATTTATTATTTAATTTGTTGATTTTTATTGTTATAAACATATATTCATTTTGTATTAATTCTTTTTCTGGAAATATAAATGACTTATTATATTTAGATTTTATAGTGCTGATTCTGATGGTAATAAGCGTATTACTTGATTATCTTAAATGGATAAAAAATTTAAAAAGAATTCAACAATATAGTGATTGTAAAGAAATATTAATTGATAAAACAGAAAATTGTAATGCTTCTGATAAAGCATATCAGGAAATTATCGCTAGGGAAGAGAGTAAATATAAAAAGGTTATTGAAGAATATGAAGATAAATTAAAGGAAGTAGAAGAATATATTACAAAATGGGTTCATGAAATCAAAATTCCTCTCTCAGCACTAAAAATAATATTATCTAGGATAGATGAAATAGAAGATCAGGAAAAAGCTAAAAATGAGCTAGAAAAGATGATTTTTTTAATTAATTCAGTAATGTATGGAAGTAGAACAACTAGTGCTAAGGAAGATATATTTATTAAAAATGAAAACTTAAAAAGTATTGTTAATAAGGCTATTAAAAACAATGCTTTTTTTCTAATAAAAAATAGTTTTGAAATAAAGCAAAGTAATTTAGAAATGTATGTTTATACTGATGCAAAATGGATGTGTTACGTTTTAGAGCAGATTATTAACAATTCAATTAAGTATGCAGCTGAGAATTCATACATTGAATTTTCAGCAGAAGAATGTGAAAAATATATTGTACTAAGTATAAGAGATAATGGAATTGGCATAGCAGATGAAGATATAAACAGGATTTTTAATAAAGGTTTTACTGGTAATAATGGGCGAAATACAGTTTATAAA
>CAKVNP010000221.1 GCA_934777095.1 uncultured Clostridium sp.
GGCGAAAGTTTTATCCCTTTCTCATTACCAGCTATTATTTTCTTTAAAAGTGTTGTCTTTCCACAACCATTAGGCCCAATTAAGGCAATTTTATAGCCGCTTTTAAGATTTAAATTTATCTTATCAGCTAAAACTTTACCTTTTACCATTAATCTATAATCATTTATCTCCACTACATTTTTACTCTTTAGCTCACTTCCATCATTAATGTTAATAACGATTTTTTGTTTTTTCTTAGGAGCCTCCACCTTATCTAAATGCTCTATTCTTTTTTCAATAGATTTAATATTATTTTCAATATGTTTTTTCCCTCTTTGATCCCCCATTTTAATAGTCTTAGCCTCCGACTTTCCCATACCTTTAGGAGCTTTTTTTATCCTATCCCTTAAGACCTCTTTTTCATTAATTACTGATTCCAGCCTAGCCTTTTCATGGACATATTTTTCATGTTCATTTTTTTGTTTAAGATAATTTTCTTCTTTTAATCTTAAATAATCATCATAATTTCCTTTATATAAAGTAAGCTTTCCATCTTCTAATTCACATATCTTATTACAGATGTAATTTAAAAATTGCCTATCATGTGAGACAACTAATAATGAACCTTTATATTTCTTAAACATCTTCATTAATGCTGCAATACTTTCTGCATCTAAATTAGAGGTTGGCTCATCTGCAATTATTAAGCTGCAATTTTCCTCTAAGGCACTTACAACCCTCATTTTTACTTTCTCCCCGCCTGATAAATATTCGCAGTATTCTGTTGGCGCTTTAAATATCTTTTTAATTTTACTATCAGTACAACTTTTAAAGTGGTCATCTAATTGGCTGATATACGAATAGCTTTGATCTAAATAGATATTCCCTGAATCAGCCTCCTCTTCGCCAATTAAAATCTTCAATAAGGTAGTTTTTCCTGCACCATTACCTCCTACTAACCCTATCTTATCATTTTCCTCTACTTCAAATTTTTCAATATTTAATATTTCTCTATCACCGTAACTTTTTCTTAAGTTCTTAATGGCTGCAAGCTTCATATCGCACCTCCATATTAGTCCTAAATAAAGTTTATGCAGATTTATTATTATCTACACTGGCAAATCATTATAAAAAATAAAGCAGTCTTAATTAAAACTGCTTTGTCCTTCTATATATAATTAAATTTTCTAAGCATTTAAAGCATGAGCTTTCTTTTTAATAGTGCCTAGTTGTGATTTAAGAACTTTCAAAATAGATTTACGTTTACGCTGTATTACTTTCATTGCCATTATATAACAGATTACATGTGCAATAACTGTTAGAATCCAGGAAATTGGATATGATATATATAACATATCTATTGTATGGAATCTTTCTATCTGAAAGATTGTTGCAATCCAAATCAGCCTAAATACACATGCTCCAAGAAGTGATACTATCATTGGCAGAATTGAATAGCCAATTCCTCTTAATGCACCAACCATTACATCCATCATTCCACATAAAGCATATGTTCTAGATACAATTCCCATCCTAACAATTCCAGCATTAATTACCTTTTGATTAGACGAATAGATACTTAATAAAGGCTGTCCGAAAAGAAGCGCTAAATTTCCTAAAACTACACCTACTACAGTAACACAGATCTGCCCTCTTAAAAGTATCTTATTTATTCTTTTATAATTTCCCGCCCCCATATTTTGTGCAGTGAATGATATTGTCGCCTGATAAAAAGCATTCATAGAAACATATACAAAGCCTTCTATATTAGCTGCTGCTGAATTTCCTGCCACTATAATTGAACCAAAGGAATTTACTGAGGACTGAATAACCACATTAGATAAAGAAAATAAAATCCCCTGAAATCCTGCTGGTAAACCGATTTTTAGTATTTGGACAAATTTTTTCTTATTAATCTTTAGCTTTTTAAAATCTAGTTTAATTCCTCCACTTTCTTTTACAAGGCATATTACAATTAAAACTGCGGAAATACATTGTGATATTGCTGTTGCTAAAGCAACTCCTGCTACATCCAGCTTTAAAACCATCACAAAAACTAGATTTAATGCCACATTTACAATCCCAGCTGCCATAAGATAATACATCGGTCTTTTAGTATCACCAATAGCTCTTAATATAGCACTTCCAAAATTATATACCATGGTAGCTGTCATACCTAAAAAGTAAATTCTTAAATATGTAGTTGCCAGTGGAAGTACTTCTTCCGGAGTCTGCATCCAAATTAAAATCTGCTTTGCTCCTATTACTCCAACAATAGTTAAAAAAATACCGCTCAATATCCCGAGCGCCATTGCTGTATGAACAGTTTTACTTACTCTATCTTCTTTTCCTGCTCCATAATCTCTAGATACCACTACATTGGCTCCAATGGATAATCCCACAAAAAGATTAGTTAGTAGATTTATTAAAGCAGTATTTGAGCCCACAGCTGCCATAGAATTATCTCCAGCAAATCTTCCTACCACTATTATGTCAGCGGCATTAAAAAGAAGCTGCAAAATACTTGATGCCATTAATGGCAATGCAAACTTCAGCATCTTCTTTAATATTGGTCCATTACACATATCAATTTCATATTTTTTGTTTTGTTCTTTTGCCATTTCCCATCATCCCAATTCAACAAATTTTATTTTACCATATTTCAATATTGTATCACTCCTTACAATTTTATTCAATTTATCCTATTGTTTACTGATAAGTGTTATATATTATTCAAAAAGTAAAATAAACGAGAAATCTTTGCTTAGATTTCTCGTTTATTATTATCCGTTCTTCATTTTTAACTTTTTAAGATATTCATCTTTTAAAGCATTTTTACCTTCTAAATCTCTAATTCTTCTATTTAAATATTCTATATGCTCTAAAGTCACCTTTGCTCCGCTTTTATCTATTTTATTTTCGCTGTTCATCGTTTCAGTCAGCCACTGTATAGCTGATCTGCCTTTCATTTCATTATATGAATTATCTTCTTTACTATTCATCTGTTAATCCCTCCTCGTTTTATCCATTGTTATTTATTTTATCATATTATTTTTCATTGTACATACCAGCCGGAACATTTATTCCCCACTTCCATAATACCCATGCTATAATAGCTAAGACTATTACATAAATAATCATTGCAAAAATATTTAATGTTACTGCAAAGTTAATTGCAGCTGCTACACCAATAAGGGCCATTCCTGCAAATACAGTAACCAGATTCCTACCTTTATCTATTACTCCTGCTTTTACGCTAAATGGCAAAGCAACTCTTGCAATTTTATGACCTATTACTATAAAGCTAAGCATAAATATAAATGCTGTAAGTAAAATTGGTACTGCTTTAATTCCAAAGATTATTACAAAAATAATACTAACTAATAAATATAAAGGCAATAGCATATTAATTAATAGCGCTTTATATGTCCCTTTATATAAATTACTTCTATCACTTATAAATGCTGATTGATAAATCCAGGCAGCTTTATAATTATTAGAATATTGTAAGCACATTAGTATATTAGGAAACATAAATATAAACCAGTAAATATTAAGTGATAAATATAATGGCAATGAAACTATGCCCTCACTTGTTTTTACCGCAAAGATAAATACAAATAGTAAAGGAAATACCACCATAAAAGCTAGATTTGGATAAGTCATCAGCTTAAATTCTCTTTCTCTCTTCATAATTGAAAGTGCAAGATCATAAGAAGCTTTTTCTTCATTACTTCTACAAATAGCTCTTCCTAACTTATTAAGCAAGCCTCTCTTCTTCACTTTCTCATTATTTTTAGATAAATTTAATTTGTAAAGTGAAGCCTCAAATTTATCATTATTTCTAATATATAAAGTTATAGCTATAACTGGTACTGCAATAGCTAAAATGATTAAAGTAATTATTATTCCATTTACTTCGCCGCCATTTAAAGCGTAAAGTGGAGCTGCAAACCACATTGGCGGCACTAATATATTCCATATGCTTGTCTCATATACTACCTCCAAATCTACAATATTAAACATCTGACCCATAACTTGATATCCAACAACCATAATTATAGTAAGTGCTATTTGTACAAAATTAATTATATCTTTAACTTTCTCTCCATCAAAAAATCTTAAGATCAGCAGATATAATAAAGCTGTTATTACAACCATTAAAATATCTGTAATAATTAATTCTAAAATGAACAATAAACCAGTAATTATTCCAAGCCTAAACATACCTATTATTGCAAGCCAGGCAAGTGCTAATGATGTAAGAAAAATATAATAGCATATATGTGTAATTTTAGCTGCATTAATTGTTTTATCATCTACACCTTTAGTTCCAATAATATTTTTATCTCTTACATCTAGTAGTACATTAGAAAAATCAGAAATAAATACTGTCAACGTAAGGAACATAAAAATACCAAATGATATAGTAAATGCATACATTTTGTTAAATGGAATCAATACCATTATACCGATAAATATACCCATAATTGCATACATAATCAATGCACTCAAAAAAGTATTTTTATCCTTTGTCTTTCCTTCTTCGCCCTTATTGTTATTTTTCATTATTGTAGATGTTCTTCTAGAATCAAGAGTCAATTTCACGGCCAAAATCAGCCTCATCTTATCATAATCAACACCAAACTTAGTATATGCACCTTTAAACTTATCTAGAAATCTTAAAAATCTATAATCCTTCATTTCTATCACCTATTTAATTACCTTTGCAATTTCATCGGCAATTTCCTTATGATTATTAAAG
>CAKVNP010000222.1 GCA_934777095.1 uncultured Clostridium sp.
GATCTTAAGATACAAAGGGAAGAAATATTTAATTCAATGCACACATTATAAAAAGAGGGGGCTAGTAAATGAATTCGCAAAATATTATTGAAACAATAAAAATGATTGAAGAAGAAAAGCTAGATATAAGAACAATTACTATGGGGATATCACTTTTAGACTGCATTGATCCTGATGGGGAAAAGGCAAGAGAAAAAATATACAATAAAATAGTAAGCTGTGGGAAAGATTTAGTAAAGGTAGGTAATGAGATTGAAAGTGAATTTGGTATACCTATTGTAAATAAAAGAATTTCCGTAACACCGATATCAATAATTGCTGGGGCAACAGCTGATGAAAATTATGTTGAGTTTGCTAAGACTTTAGATCAAGCAGCAGAAGACTTGGGTATAGATTTTATTGGTGGATTTTCCGCACTTGTTCAAAAGGGATATACCAAAGGTGATAAAATAATTATAGAATCAATTCCAGAAGCATTAGCATGTACTAATAAGGTTTGTGCTTCTGTAAATATAGGATCAACTAGGACAGGCATAAATATGGATGCTGTAAAGCAGATGGGTAGAATAATTAAGCAGACATCTGAAGCTACGGCAGATAAAAAGGGCTTTGGGTGTGCAAAACTAGTTGTCTTTGCCAATGCAGTTGAAGATAATCCATTTATGGCAGGAGCGTTTCATGGAGTTGGGGAAAACGACACAGTAATAAATGTCGGGGTTAGTGGTCCTGGTGTTGTACAGAGGGCAGTTGAAAAAGTTAAAGGAGAGCCATTTGATGTATTATCTGAAACAGTAAAAAAGACTGCATTTAAGATTACTAGAATGGGACAGCTTGTAGCGCAGGAAGCTTCTAGAAGACTAAATGTACCATTTGGAATTGTTGACCTTTCATTAGCACCAACCCCTGCAATTGGCGATTCTGTAGCACATATATTAGAAGCTATGGGTTTAGAAACAGTAGGAACACATGGAACTACGGCAGCTCTTGCATTACTCAATGATGCAGTAAAAAAAGGTGGTGTAATGGCTTGCAGTCATGTAGGAGGATTAAGCGGAGCATTTATACCAGTTTCAGAGGATGCAGGGATGATTGATGCAGTACTTAATGGATCACTTAATTTAGAAAAGCTTGAAGCAATGACTGCTATCTGCTCTGTAGGTTTGGATATGATAGCAGTGCCAGGAGATACTGAAGAGGAAACATTAGCAGCAATGATAGCTGATGAAGCGGCTATTGGAGTAATAAATAACAAGACTACTGCTGTAAGAATAATACCAGCATATGGCTGCAGTGTTGGAGAAATGGTGGAATTTGGCGGTCTATTAGGGAGAGCCCCAGTAATGAAAGTAAATAAATATTCTTCAAAAGAATTTATTGAAAGAGGTGGGAGAATTCCGGCTCCGATACATTCGTTTAAGAATTAGTAATTGGAAATGTATCGGAGCCGGAAGTGAAAGAGCCTACGGCAGTGAAGTATTCTTAATGGAAAGTGAATGTTGCCTTAGAGGCAAGTGAATGTTGTCCTGAAGGCTAAGTTAAGGAGGAAATTCCCTTAGGGGAATTTCTTTTTATTTTAGAGAGAATAGTTGCTGCGCAAAGTACGGATTGTCTTTGGCAAAGAGGGGTTTGCCTCGCAAAGTGAAGGGGATTACCTTTGGTAATAGAGATATATTTTATAGTTCATTAAAAAAATAAACTAACTAATATTTTTTTATTATTTTCTTTACAAAATAATATGTTGATATATTATATAATTAAAAAATGTGGCAATAATATAGATAATTGTACTAATATGTGCTTTACTATTTAATAGGATAGTGTATAGATAAGCATTTAGGTGTGAGGTTGAATTAATGAAAGATAATTTATTGATGGAACAGGAAGTTCTTGTACATAAAAGAGAAGATATAAAAAGAGAGCTTGGTGAAAAGAAGAAGAATCAAGAAGAAATTTCAAGTATGCTTAAGGTATTGACTAAAGAAGCTAAAGGAAGCTACAGTCAAGAAAAAGATAATACTGAAAAAATATATAATGTGTTAAAGAAGGATATTGAAAGCTATGAAGAAGCTATTAAAAATCCTTATTTTGGAAGGGTTGATTTTACCGAAAGGCTTGGAACACAAGAGAAGCTTTATATAGGCAAGCAAGGAATATCTTCATCAATTGACGGCGAGGAAATAGTAGTAGATTGGAGAGCTCCTGTTGCAGACTTATATTATAGTGGGACAGGTGGTACAGCATATTATAGAGCACCTATGGGAGTTATTGAAGGTGAACTAGAGCTGAAAAGAAAATTTCTTTTTAAGGAAGATAAATTAGAACAGATTTTTGATGAAAGTATAAATGAAATTATTATAAATTCAGCAGAAGGTTCTGAATTGGTAGATGAATTCTTAAAAATTAATCTGGAGGAGAGCAGAGGAAAGAAATTAAAAGAAGTAGTAGCAACAATCCAGAAGGAACAGAATGAAATAATAAGATGGCCTAAAAATCTGCCAATAATAGTCCAAGGGTCTGCAGGTTCTGGAAAGACTACTATAGCTCTTCATAGATTAGCATATTTATTGTATAGGTACAGAGAATCTATGGATGGAAAAGATATTTTAGTTCTTGCTCCTAACAAGTTGTTTTTAGATTATATCTCTGAAATACTTCCTAATCTAGGAACTAATGATGTAGCACAGACAACTTTTGAAGAGCTTGTATTGTCGAGGATTAAAATAAAAGGAAAAATCAAAAGCAAAGATGACAAGCTAAAAGAAATAATTGAAATGGAAGATGGAAAGGAAAAAAGGTTTATCGTAAATTCATCTAAGATAAAAGGAAGCCTTGTATATAAGACAGTAATTGATCGATATATAGCATTATTAGAAAGCAGCCTCCTTGATATCAAGGATATTATGATAGAGGGATATGTATTATTTTCCCGTAGAGAAATAAGCAGGCTTTATATTAAGGATTTAAAGACTTATCCAATCAATAAAAGAAAAGATGAAATAAAGAGATATCTTAATTTAAAGTTAAAAGAAAAAATAGAATCCCTTGTTATTAATGTAGATAGGGAATGGCAATTAAAAATAAATGAAGTAAAAAAAGTACATGAAGATTCTGAGAAAAGACGAAAAGAACTAATTGAAGTATATAATGAAAGAGATAAGATAAAGGAAAATATCCGTAAAGAATCTAAAAAGGTAATGAACGAGTATTTCAAAAACTGGCGTGGAATTACTTCTAATGATATCTATGTTAATTTATTTAGAGATGATGAGGTTTTTGAAGTAGCAACTGGCAATAGAATACCCGCGGAATTGGCAGAATATATGAAGCATGAGACTATTAGTAATTTTGAAAAAGGAATAATTGACGAGGATGATTTGGCAGCACTTTTATATATTCATCTTCAGCTAGAGGGCATAGAAGAAAAACAAAAATTTAAGCATATCGTTGTAGATGAAGTCCAGGACTATAGTCCATTCCAAATTTATCTTATAAACAGAATGACAAAAGGAAATTCATTAACTTTAGTAGGGGATCTGGCTCAGGGAATATATTATTATAAGGGAATAAAGAATTGGGAAGATATTATTGAAGGAATTTTTGATGGAAAGGCTACTTATGTTTCACTTACTCAGAGCTATAGATCTACGGTTGAAATAATAGATTTTGCAAGGAAATCATTAGAGGCTCAGGAGTTAGGGCTTAAACCGGCGAGACCTGTCTTAAGACACGGTGATAAGCCGGAAGTAATTAATTCACCATCGAAAAAAGAAAGTGCACTTATAATAGAAAATCTCGTGCAGAAGCTACAGTCACAAGGGAAAAATAGTATTGCAATAATTACAAAAACATATAAAGAAGCAAAAGCCATTGAAAAGGATATTAAGAAATATACTAATCTTACTTATGCTGTAATTAAAGGTAATGAAAAGCAGACACCAACTGTTGATGTAATAATTATTCCGGTATATCTTACAAAGGGATTAGAGTATGATGGAACAATAATATATAATCCATTAGAAGAAAATTATCCTAACAATATTTTAAATCAAAGGTTATTATATGTTGCATTAACCAGAGCGCTGCATAATGAATATATAATTGCAGAAGGAAAGGTATCACAAAATATACTTGAATAAATAGATAAAAATAGAAACAGCGATTAATTAAATCGCTGTTTTTGCTTTAAAAATTGCTAAAAACATAAAAGGTATTAAAAACTACATAAAACAACTTGAAATATTCCTTTATATTGTGTATGATAGTGCTTAGAGGTGATTAAAATGAAAAATAAATTTTATGATTATCTGAAATGGCTTTTAGGAAGCTATTTAGTAATGGGAATAATTTTATTGTTTAGTAGTAAATTGATTTTAGATTTTACATTAAGTACTTTTGTAATTATAGCACCTTTTGTAATATGTACTGCAGTTTATGGAGTTATTAAGTTTAATAAGAAATATATAGCGGTAGCAGGTATAGCAGCAATAATATACATTGCAGCAAATATAGTATGTAGTCCAATTTTTATGGCTAAAGCACATAGAAATTTAATTGGCGATATTAAAGAAGTTAATTTTACAGATCAGATACACCATATAGATTTAAGCCAGCTGCCAACTATAGATAAAGAATTAGCATATAAGTTAGCAGATAAAAAATTAGGAGAAGTTCCTAGTTTAGGGAGTCAGGTTACAATAGGCGACTTAACTCTACAAAGTATAAATGGACAGCTTTATTA
>CAKVNP010000223.1 GCA_934777095.1 uncultured Clostridium sp.
AGTTTCATCCTTTATTTACCCAAGGAGTGATAGTTAAGCGAAGAAAATATTTTGATGAGTTTTAGAATTTCATTATTAGTAAAGCCTAATATACGTTAAGAAAATTCATTGTTTGAGCGAAGCGAGTTATGAATTTTTAGTATATTAAGCGGAACTAATAATAGAAATTCCTAACGAAATCAAACAATTTTCGTATTCCCCTATTTTAAGAAACTCCCCCAAAGGAGTTTCATCCTTTATTTACCCAAGGAGTGATAGTTAAGCGAAGAAAATATTTTGATGAGTTTTAGAATTTCATTATTTACGAAACAATGTATGCGTTAATAAAATTTATTGTTTGAACGAAGTGAGTTATAAATTTTTAGTATACTTTGTTGAGTAAATAATAGAAATCCTTAACGAAATTTAACAATTTTCGTAGCTTAAATATCACTCTTTCAATTTAAAGCCTATGCCCCATACTGTTTGGATGTATTCATTATCTTTATCTGCTTTAGCTATTTTTGAACGTAAATTACTTATATGGACATTAACCGTATTATCATCACCCATAAATTCATCACCCCAGACAGATTCAAAAAGATTTGCCCTAGTAAAAACTTTATGTGGATTTTTCATTAATAATTCTAATATTGAGAATTCCCTTACTGTTAATACTACTTCTTGTCTATTTACGAATACCTGTCTGCTTTCAGAATCAAGCACAATATTTTTATGTTTTAATTCAGAAGTTTTTTCTACTGCTCCTGAAAAAGTCTTATATCTTCTAAGTTGAGCTTCAACTCTCGCAATTACCTCATTAATATCAAATGGCTTGCTAATAAAGTCATCTGCACCAAGTTTTAATACATTAATCTTATTTTCCTGATCACTTTTTGCTGAGATTACTATTATAGGCATAACACTATTTTTTCTTATTTCAGCAATAAGCTCTTCACCATTAATTCCAGGAAGCATTAAATCTAAAAGAATAAGATCATACTTATCTTTTTCTAAACACATTTTTCCTTCACTCCCTGAATAGGCAGCACATATATCATAATTATTCTGTTTTAATATATTGCACAAAAGCCCATTTATATCCCAATCATCTTCAATAACTAATATTTTTTCTTTCACACCATATCTCCATTTACTATTTTTTATTTAAATCATTAATTATATCACGAAGCTCAGCTGCTCTCTCGAATTGAAGATTTTTAGCAGCCTCTTTCATTTCTTCTGTATACTTCTTAATAAGCTTCTTCTTGTCAGCCTTGCTTAGTTCTGTAGTTTGTGTTTCATATTGTTCTGGTTCTTCTGAAACCATTACTGCTCCAATAACATCTCTTACTTCTTTAATTATTGTCTGTGGAGTAATATTATGTTCTTCATTATATGCTATCTGGATAGCTCTTCTTCTTTCAGTCTCTTTAATAGCCCTATCCATTGAACCAGTAATATTATCAGCATACATAATAACTTTACTTTCAGAGTTTCTGGCAGCTCTTCCGATAGTCTGGATAAGAGAAGTTTCTGATCTTAAGAAACCTTCCTTATCAGCATCTAAGATAGCTACAAGCGCAACTTCGGGAATATCTAATCCTTCTCTTAAAAGGTTAATTCCTACAAGCACATCAAACTTACCTAATCTTAAATCTCTGATTATCTCCATTCTTTCAATAGTATCTATATCTGAATGCATATAAGTTGTCTTAACACCTAAATCTGTTAAGTACTTAGTTAAATCTTCTGCCATTCTTTTAGTAAGGGTAGTAACTAAAGTTCTAAAGCCTCTTTTAGTTGTTTCCAGTATTTTTGCATATAAATCATCAATCTGTCCTGTTACAGGTCTTATTTCTATTTCAGGATCAATAAGCCCTGTTGGTCTAATTATCTGTTCTGCAATATTTTCTGAATGGTCAAGTTCATACTGACCTGGTGTAGCTGAAACAAATATTAATTGATTTATTTTCTTTTCAAACTCCTGGAACTTAAGCGGCCTGTTATCATAAGCTGCTGGTAGCCTGAATCCATATTCAACTAAATTATCTTTTCTAGATTTATCGCCGGCATACATTGCCCTTACTTGTGGTAATGTTACATGGCTTTCATCAATAAACATTAAATAATCATCTGGGAAATAATCAAGCAAGGTCTGTGGTGGAGTACCTGGGGACCTTCCATCAAGGATTCTCGAATAGTTTTCTATTCCGCTACAATATCCCATTTCTTTAATCATTTCTATATCATAATTAGTTCTTTGTCTTAATCTCTGTGCTTCTAAAAGCTTATCTTGTGAAGTAAGCTCTCTTAATCTTTCTTCAAGTTCATCCTCAATAACATTAATTGCCTTATCTAAAGTCTCCTGTGAAGCAGCAAAGTGAGATGCCGGTGTAATAGATACATGTTTTCTTTCACCGATTATTTTGCCTGTAAGAACATCAAATTCCCTGATTCGCTCTATTTCATCGCCAAAAAATTCAATTCTTATACCATTGTTAGATGATGACGATGGAACCACATCTAATGAATCTCCTCTTACCCTAAAGGTTCCTCTAGTAAAGTCAATATCATTTCTTTCATAATGTATTTCTATCAGCTTCCTGATTATTTCATCCCTATCTTTTTCCATTCCTGGCCTTAATGAAATAGTCAGCTTTTTATATTCATCAGGGTTACCTAATCCATAAATACAAGAAACTGAAGCAACTATTATTACATCTCTTCTTTCTAATAATGCTGAAGTAGCAGCGTGTCTTAATTTATCTATTTCATCATTTATTGATGCATCTTTTTCAATAAATGTATCTGTCTGTGCAACATAAGCCTCTGGCTGATAATAATCGTAGTATGATACAAAATACTCTACTATATTATCTGGAAAAAACTCCTTAAATTCAGAACATAATTGAGCTGCTAATGTTTTATTATGTGCTAATATTATTGTTGGCTTCTGTACTCTTTGAATAATATTTGCCATTGTATATGTCTTACCTGAACCTGTAACACCTAACAAAGTCTGAAACTGCTCGCCTTTTTCAATTCCGCTGGCTAAGCTATCTATTGCTTGTGGCTGATCCCCTGTAGGCTTAAATTTTGAGTGGATTTTAAATTCATTCATTCTTATATCAACTCCAATCTATTTCTCTACTTCTATTTTACTTATTATTTACTATACATACAAATAACTATCATGTCTACTCTTATTACACTCATGCTTTTTATTAAGTTATTATTCCTTCTTACGACATAATAACTATACAAAGGAGGAGTTATACAAATGAAAAAAATATCTCATAAAATCATGTTATCAATAATATTATGTTGCATATTAACATCATCGATAATAGCAACAGTTAGTGGTAAAATTTATCATTCAATCTTAAAAAATAATGCTGAAAAAAATATTACACAACTTACTCAAATCGAAAGCGGTAAAATAAATGACGTATTAAACAAAACTATAACATATATGGATACTATAACTGCTTTTATTTCATCAACTATTGATTATTCAAAAATTAATTCAAATGATGCAAATTACTTAACTGACTATACTAATACTATTACTCCATTTATTGAAAAACTTGCTAATGATTATTCTGAATCAATAGGAATAGCTCTAATAATTAACCCGGAGCTTTCAACTAAATATAATGAAGTAATTTTTGAAAGAAGTAATCCTAAAGAAGATGTTTCAAGAATTCATAAGTTTAAAAAGGAAGATTTTACGCAAGGTAATCCATCAACTTCTTGGTATTATGATGTACTTGATTCAAAAGATGGTGTATGGAGTGATCCTCATACAGATGAATTTTCAGATAGTTGGAGATTTGCTTATACTAAACCTATATACATAGATAATAAGCTAATCGCTGTCGTAGCAATTGATCTATTCTTTGATAAATTTAAAGAAAGTATCTTAAATCTTACTGCTTACGACAATGGATATGCTTTTTTACTTGATAGTAATTTAAACTATATAGTACATAATGAATACGATTTAACTTATAATCTAAAAGATACATTAAATGTAGATTTAGATACTACTTTAAACAATGGACTAAAGTACTATAGTAATAATGGGAAAGAATCTATAATAGGATATTCAACACTTGTTAATAATACAATTTTAGCTATATCAGCAACTGAAGCAGATATTTTCTCTGTAATGAATAATGCACTATTGGCTACAATAATCATTACTCTTATATTACTAGTATTAATATCAATCGCTTCTTTATTTATCGGGAGAAAGATTAGCAATCCAATATTAAAAATTGCTGAATTAATTAACATAACTGCAAATCTAGATTTAAAAGAAACTGATGAATTTGATTCTATATTGTTATTAAAGGATGAAACAAAGATTATAGCTAATTCAGTAATAAACTTAAGAAAATCTTTAAGAGAAAATATTATTAATATAAAAGAGTGTAGCCAATCCACTTCTGAGCAAGCTCATGCTTTAGAGAGAATAACTAGTGATTTAGAACAATCTTCATCAAATATTAATTATTCTATAAATGAATTAGCTGTTGGTTCTCAAGAACAAGCGGAAGAAGCTCAAAATGGAAGTGATCTACTTAATTCTTTAGATTCGAAAGTAAATAATATAATAGATTTAACTGAAAAATTAAATAAAAATTATGAAGTAGTTAAATCAAGTAATGAAAATGGGATGTCTGCAATTATATCCTTAGAAAACAAATTAGATATTACTACTGCTATAGGTAATGAAACTACTGCTAATGT
>CAKVNP010000224.1 GCA_934777095.1 uncultured Clostridium sp.
GATCCAAAAAGACCACTTGGATTTTGCCTCTTTTAATAAAGAAGTATTAAAAAATATTCCTCTCATATAAACCAACCTTTCATATCCTTATAATACAATTATATGTTAATTAGAAACAAACATAAATTGATGATGGTACGACTGTTTAGGTACAATTAAGCTTAGTTAATTGTGATGTCTATTACTGGAAAAAAGAAATAAAACACCTATTTTAGGTGTTTTAAGTACTTATTTTATATTTTTTAAGATTAATAGCTTTGCACTATACCCATTAAGTTCAGTTATTAAGTTGACTACTGAATTTTTTTTGCTATATTTAAAATCAATTTTAGGGTAAGAAGCTTTATGGATAATTTCCTTTTCTTCTTTGCTTAAACGTTCAGGACAGCCCATTGAAAGCCAATAATTATATGAAGAGCCTACTTTTTCATCAATCTGATAGCTTGTAATTCTAGAAGAACTCTTCAAATTTACAATATTTAAGGAGTATTTTCTTTTAAATGATTTTTTTACACCACGATTTTTATATATATCTTCGTAACTAACAAGCTGGTCTAAGTCATCACTATGACAATAAAGTAAAATAGCATAATAATCCTTTCCTCTTGTTACGATATAGCCATCATCCATACAAATTACATCGCTGCCTAATTTGCTTAATAGATAATAAGCGTAATATGAAGGCTTACGTATTCCAATATCATTTACAATTCCAGGAGCTCCGATAAAAACTTCATTAGTTATATTTGTTGCTTTTTCTAAAACATCAAATGTTCTTAGAAAGTCCAGTGAATTTCCATTGAAAATAGTATTATGAATTATATAAGGAATCATATAAGTTGTATCATAAATTGGATTTAAGTTTGTTATTATCTTAAAGTCCTCTGGTATAATGTTAAAATCATATTTTTCCGTAAGCAGTTTAGATAGTCCTTCTTTAATTTCCTTAGATATTGATGTGGTAAATTGGAATTTGACGTTTTGTAATAATTCAAAATCTAACTGATTAAAATAATCAATAAAGCTAGTTAACACATCCTGATACTTTTCTAGGGAAAAGCTGGCATTATCAATTAATATTAAGGGATTTAGATAGATATCACTAAGGAATTCTAAAACTCCTTTAGCTCTATTCCAATTATAGAAGTCTGAATCGTTAAAGACTCCCATATCGCTATGAAACATTTTTTCAAGCCTTCCATAGTTATAATGTATTTCTTCTTGAGTTTCTTCTAAAATATCCTTATTTTCCTCAATTAATAAATCAAAAGCTTCACCTAAGTTAATAATATCTTTAAAGCTTTGATCTAAAGGCTTTAAAGTTTCATCCATATCAATATGTATCTTCCAAAGCTTGTTTTCAAAATTAAATCTATCGTAATTTTCAAGCTGCCAGGATAATGAATCCAAGGATTCCTGCAGATTAAGGTTAGTAATTTTTATGGCTTTATTATAATCTGCTTCAGATAAATAGTTTCTTTTTCTATATTGCAAAGGTGTGCAATTATAATAAGCTTTAAAGTTTTTGTTATAATAACGTACATGAGAAAAGCCAATTTCTTCGGAAATTTCCGTTATACTCATGTTTGTATCTAGTAGAAGTTTAAGTGATTCTTCAACTCTAGTTAGATTAATTAAATCAGTAAAGCTAGAACCAGTTGCATACTTTATTTCATGGGAAAGATAATGGGGACTTAAAAACTCTTTTTTTGCTATTTCCTGAAGAGTAATATTATTATTATAGTTATTGAAAATATACTTGGATATTCGATGATATCTATCAAGCTGTTCAGTTTTTTCTTTTAATTCTTCTTTTTCATAAGTAAGGTAATGGAAGTTGTTAATTAAGTGATAAAGAAGATCGATTAATATTTCTTCTATTTCTTCATCATAATCTTCCAGTCTCTGCACATATTCACATAAAAGCTTGCTTAAGAAATATTTTAAATCATCATATTTTTCACCAGCCTGATCTTCCTGATCATTTGAGTTGGTATAGAAAAATACATTGTTTATATCTTTATAGTATTTTTCAAAGAATGATGGATCAATTTGAAAAATTAAAATTTCATTTTCTTCGTTGCTATTAAATGAATGTGCTTCGTCAGAATTAATTATTTCCACTTCTTTTTCTTTAAGAATAAAACTATCTGTATTAATAGTAATATTTAAGCTGCCTTTTAAAACATAAATAATTTCAATGGAATTATGCCAATGTATAGGATAATTTTTAATTGATAAACAGGAAATTTTTATAGGCAGATCATTTGGATAGTTTATATATTGCTTTCTCAAAATTTCACCTCAAATTATAATGTGATACTTATATAAGTTATTTTATATAAAAGATTATATTTTATTATATCATAATATTTGGCAAAAAGAATTTATCTCTAATAAGTGAAATATTAAGGGTATTTATGGTAAATACATTGTTGTATAATTAAATCTGAGCAGGAAAAAATAATAAAAAGTATAAATTTCCAAATAAATTTACTTTGACTTTCTTTGACTTTAGTATTATTATATAAGTATAGAAAAGACATTAATTAAGAGGTGAGAAGAATGAATGTTGAAAAAATGACCTTAAGAGTTCAACAGGCTCTAAATGAAGCAAATTCAGCTGCAGTTAAATATAGTCATCAGCAGATTGATGTAATACATTTATTTTATGCTCTATTAGAACAGGAAGATGGCTTAATACCAAGTATATTTAATAAGATGGGGGTTAATGTAAAAACTCTTGAATTTGATACTGAAAATGAACTTAAAAATATGCCAAGGGTTACTGGCAGTGGTGCAGATGGAAGTTCTGTCTATATAACAAGACAAGTAGATCAAGTATTAGTTAAAGCTGAAGAAATAGCAGACAGCTTTAAGGATTCATATATAAGTGTGGAACATTTAATGCTGGCAATTTTTGATGTTGATAAAAACGGTCCTGTAAGCAGATTATTAAATAAATATAATATTAATAAGAAGAACTTTATGAAAGTGCTTTCTGAAGTTAGAGGAAGCCAGAGGGTAGATACTCAGGATCCTGAAGGGACTTATGATGCTTTGGCTAAATATGGAACTAACTTAGTAGAATTAGCTAAAAAGCATAAATTAGATCCTGTAATAGGTAGAGATGATGAAATAAGAAGAACAGTAAGAATACTTTCACGAAGAACTAAAAACAATCCAGTTCTTATAGGTGAGCCAGGAGTAGGTAAAACTGCTATAGTTGAAGGTTTAGCTGAAAGAATAGTAAAAGGAGATGTACCTGAAGGGTTAAAGGATAAAATAATCTTTTCATTGGATATGGGTTCTTTAATAGCTGGTGCAAAATATAGAGGTGAATTTGAGGAAAGATTAAAAGCTGTTCTTAAAGAAGTACAGAATAGTGAAGGAAGAATAATTCTTTTTATAGATGAAATTCACACAATAGTAGGTGCAGGTAAAACAGAAGGTGCAATGGATGCAGGT
Organism: uncultured Clostridium sp.; assembly: GCA_934777095.1. GTDB lineage: Bacteria > Bacillota > Clostridia > Clostridiales > Clostridiaceae > Clostridium. Next base: position 3,469 of record CAKVNP010000224.1, read on the forward strand.
AATTTAATTAAACCATTGCTTGCCAGAGGGGAACTTCATTGTATAGGTGCAACAACTTTTGATGAATATAGACAATATATCGAAAAGGATAAGGCGCTTGAAAGAAGATTCCAGCCGGTAATTGTAGATGAACCTTCAGTAGAAGATGCTATTTCTATCTTAAGAGGGTTAAAGGAAAGATTTGAAATTCATCATGGTATAAGAATACATGATTCAGCAATAGTAGCTGCTGCTAAATTATCAGATAGATATATTCAAGATAGATATTTACCTGATAAAGCAATAGATTTAATTGATGAAGCTGGTGCCATGATAAGAACAGAGATAGATTCATTACCTGCAGAACTTGATGAAGTTAGAAGAAGACTTGTGCAGTTAGAAATTGAAAAGCAGGCACTTACTAGAGAAAAGGATGAAGGATCTCAAAAGAAATTAGCAGACCTTGAAAAAGAGTATGCTGAACTTAAAACTAAAAATGATGAAATGACTGCTAAGTTTGATAGGGAAAAAGGAGCAATTAATAAGCTTAAGGAATTAAAAGGAAAGCTTGATGATGCTAGAGGCGAACTTGAACAGGCTCAAAGAAATTATGACTATAACAAAGCAGCACAAATCCAATACAGTGATAGTCCTTCCTTGGAAGCAGCTATAAAACAAATGGAAGTTGAAGTAAAAGATAATTACGAAGGTGCTTTATTAAAGGAAGAGGTTACTGAAGAAGAAGTATCACAAGTTCTATCTAAGTGGACTGGAATACCTGTATCTAATTTGCTTGAAGGGGAAAGAGAAAAATTATTAAGACTTGAATCTGAAATGGAAAAGAGAGTAATTGGCCAGGAAGAAGCAATTACGGCAGTAACATCAGCTATTTTAAGAGCGAGAGCTGGTCTTAAAGATGTAAATAGGCCAATAGGTTCATTTATCTTCTTAGGACCTACAGGTGTAGGTAAAACTGAACTTGCCAAGACTCTAGCTAGAAACTTATTTGATTCAGAAGAGAATATAATCAGAATAGATATGTCTGAATATATGGAAAAACATACTGTATCTAGATTAGTTGGAGCGCCTCCAGGATATGTAGGTTATGATGAAGGCGGACAGCTTACTGAAGCAGTAAGAAGAAAACCGTATAGCGTAATTCTTTTTGATGAAATTGAAAAAGCTCATGAAGATGTATTTAATATCTTCCTACAGATTCTTGATGATGGAAGACTTACTGATAATAAAGGTAAAAC
>CAKVNP010000225.1 GCA_934777095.1 uncultured Clostridium sp.
CCTAATAATATTCCTTTTATTAATTCACCATAACTAACTTCTAAACTACCTAACTTTAACGATACTAAAATCATCATTATTAACAATATAAACAAAGCCATAATAAATATTAATCTTTTTTTCTTCATCACTATTCTCCAGCAACTATCTCTCTTAATATGTCTAGACCTTCTATTACCTTAAGATTTGCGCTCATTCCAAAATAAGTATTATCTAAGTACACAATATTATTATTTTTTATAGCCTCTATACTTTGCCATGCTGTATCAGTTGCAAATTCTTTTTCAAGTGCTTTTTTAGTTTCTTCTGGATATGCATGCATCATAACTAAAATTTTATCTGGATTAAGCTTAGTTAACTCTTCCTTGTTATATGTTACATAAGAAGATGATGTATCCTCAATAATATTCCTTCCCCCAGCTATTTCAACTAAACTTCCAATATAAGATTTAGATGTTGCAATCATTGTTGAACCAGGAGCTGCAAATAAAACTAACACATCAACATTTTCTGAATCATCATTTAATCTTTCAACTTCTTCTTCTTTTTTATTAATTGAATTGATTAATTCTGTCGCCTTTTCCTCTTTATTAAATCTTTCACCTAATGTTATAATTGTTTCTTTTAAGCCGTCTAAACTACTTAATGATACAAACTCACTAGGTATATTATTATCTGTAAATAATTTTTCATAATCTGATCCTAAAGTGTCTACGGATACTACTACTGTAGGATTCAATGATTTAATTACTTCTAAATCAGGACTCATTGGATTTCCTACTTCTACAGCATCTTTTGTACTTTCTGGCAGTTCATAAGAAGTAGTTGGCACACCTGATACCTTTACTCCTAATTCATCTAATATTTCTGTAACAGCTACAGAAGTAGCTATAACTACTTCTTCACCACTTTGACCTTCTTGTATTGAACCTGAAGTATTGTTTCCGCAGCCAATTAATGATGCTACTACTATAACTGGAGCTAATATTTTTGATAATTTATTAATTTTCATTTCTTCCTCCAATTACTTTCTTTTTTTAATTGCAATCATTACACCAGATACAATTAATATGCAAAGTATTCCACCACCAGCTAATGCTAACTTATTAACTGATTTATCTTCTGATTCTTCAGTTACTTCAATATCTTCTTCCCCTGAAGTATATTCTTCATTACCTGAACCTGAAACATCTTCAGTATCCTCTGTAATAGCTTCTATTTAATCATTTTATTCTGATATCTCTTCAACTTCTACTTCATCTTCTTCAATTGCTTCTACTAAAACTAATGTAGAATAATCAGGTATTATTCCAAATTCTACATCTCTCCCCATAGGATCCACATAAATAGCTGTAGAAAGTTCTACAGCTGTTGAAGATGCTGCCGCTTGTAGCTTAATTGTCCCTGCTGCTACATCTTCCTCAACTATTTCAGCATTTACTTCTTCACCATTTATTTTAATTCTATAGTTATTCATATATTCAGTTCCTGAAAAGCCAATTGTAAAAACAACGCCTTCTTTAGTTATAGTAACAGTCATCTCTTCATCTAAATAGCTTCTTGCCATAGACATTCCTATTTCTGTATCATGATATACGCTATTTTTTACTGTATATCTACCACTTGCTATTTCATCGGCATTAACAAGACTTCCTCCTGATACTAAAATCACTGCTATAAACGCTAACAATACTTTATTTAATTTATTTAAAATCTTCATTTCCTACTATCCTTCCTTAGTTAAAAAAATGGGCCTTTTTCCAAGCCCATTTCTTAATTATTTTCTCTTTTTAGTTAATACTGCGCCAGCTCCTGCTGTTAATAATCCTAACAACGCAACTGCTGCAGAAGAAGTTCTAGAACCTGTATTTGGTAATGAAACTTCATTTTCAACTTGATCTGGCTCGATTGTGTATTCATTTACTAATGTTAAAGTATCTAATAATAACTCTACTCCAAACTCAACATTTCTTGCCATTGGAGTAACATATGTGTTTACCTTAATATCATCTTCTAAACTTGAAACTTCAAATCTAATTGAAATACTATCACTGCTACTTGAAACTACAGTATGATTAACTAAGCTTCCATTTACATAAATTTGGTGATTTTCCATAAAGTTTATGCCAGTGAAAGTTAAAGTAACATAGTATTTGCCATTTATTTCTTTCACATATGAAGTGCTACTTAAGTATTTTCTTGCCATAGCAACACCTGTTTCACTTTCATGAATTACATTGTTTTGAACCTTATATTCTCTTACTGTAACTTTTTCAGTAACATTCTTTTCTTCTTCAACAGCACTCGCTTCTGATGATTCAGTTGTTGAATTACTTGCATTTCCGCTTATAGAATCATTTGATGTGCTTCCAGAATTAGAGCTTGTACCTGAGTTACTGCTGCTTCCATTTGAAGAAGCAAATTCTTCATTACTACTTAATAAAGTTAATGTATCTTCTAATAAACCTACTCCAAATTCAATGCTTCTTCCCATTGGAATTACATAAGTCTTAACTTTAATATCTTGGCTTAAATCTGAAACCTTAAATCTTAATTGTAATTCTGAATCAGTACTTGAAACTACAGTATGGTTTACCTTTTTACCTGCTACATAGATTTCATGGCTATTCATAAACTCTACACCAGTAAAAGTAAATGTAACATATAATTTCCCGTCTATTTCTTCTACCTTTGATAATGAATTTAGGTATTTTCTTGCCATTGTAACACCAGTTTCACTCTCATGGCTTACTTCATTTTCTATTGAATAAACTTTAGTAGCATTTGATGTAGACCCACTAGTTGATCCTGATGTATTTCCACCTGAAGTGCTTCCATTGCTACTTCCTGAGTTACTGCTGCCACTATTATCTGAGCCTGTATTTCCACTGTTTGATCCATTATTATTTGATTCATTATTATCAGTTGATGAATCACTTGATCCACTATTTGAATCTCCGCTACCTGTTGATGAATTACTATCTTCCACTTTAACTAATGTTGATACATCATTTAATACATAAAATTCAACATCATTTTTCATAACTGTTATTCCCATAGATAAAAGAATTTTTGAATCTATTGATGGAACTTCAAAAGTTAATGTTTTAGCTGAAGCATCATTTAATCCATTTAAATCTGTCCCAGCTAAACTTACTCTTATATTTTCTAGGAAGCTATACATTCTCTCTGCAAAAGTTAGAGTCATCGTAATTTTTCCATCTTTAACAGTTACTTTTGTTGTATCAGTTAATACTCCTCTTGCTGATGAATATCCATGTTCTATTTCCTCCGCTGTTGCTCCAGCTTTATAATATTCAACATCATTTGTTAATGTATATTCACCATCTTCTAATATACCTTGTGTAGATTCGTTAACAACTACATTTATAGTTTTTGTTGATTCAAGACCTTGTAAATCAGTTGCAGTATATGTTAATGCAAATGTTCCACTCTTAACAACCTTCCCATTACTTACAAAACTTGTATCTCCACTAATTTCTAATGCTATATTTCCGTCTTCTTTATCTGTAGCGCTAACTAACGTTGATAAATCAATACTATCTCCAACTTCTAAAGCAACATCAGTCCCTGTTAATATTGGAGCTTCGTTAACTAAAGTAACCTGATTTAAATCATTTTCAACATAAAACGCTACTGCTTTTCCCATAATAGTTACAGTCATTTCTAATAAAACTTTTGAATCTACTGAAGGAACCTCTACAGTTAAAGTTTTTGCTGTATTATCTATTTCCGAAACTAATTCTGTTCCATTTAAACTAGCTTTTATATCTTTTAAGAAGCCATACATATTGCTACTAAAAGCAAATGTCATTTTCACTTTTCCATCTTTTATTTTTACTGAGGTTTCTTCTGAAATTACACTTCTTGCCATACTTGATCCTGTACTATTACTTGGATCTGTATATTCTGTTGTATTTTTAAAAGTATATAGTCCATCATTAAATCCTATACTGCTTACAGCAGTTCCCGTTGTGCTTGCAAATGTATATTGCATATTTATCCCAGTTAATGTTGTAGCAACCATTAACGTGGCTAAAAACATGCTTATCTTTTTCTTTATCATTTTTCTCCCCCTAATGTAATTTCTATTTGACTTTTTATTAATATTCATCGATAATTAATTGAGATTGATTTTCAATTACAATTAATATAGTAACATATTTCTTAATAGCATATTTTAACTATATTATGTGGTTTTTTAATGATTTTTTAGAAAATTAGCTAAAAATAAAAAGTGCTGTCAACATAAGCACTTTAATAAAATAAATATAAGGAGATAAAAATGTTCTGCAAACTTTCCGTTATTAACGATTTATTTAACTGCTATAAGCTTCCTGTTATTATTTTAGATATTAACTTTTCAGTTATTGCTAAATACAATTATACAGACAAGCTTAATGCGTCACTTAACAATACACCAATTATTAATGATATAAAAAGCATTGAATTTAAACCTTCAACATTATCATTTTCATATAAAAAGCTCAATTACTCATGTATATGTTTTTATAACTGTTATAAGACACCACTATACTTTATTATTGGCCCTTATAAAATGCAGAGCGATTCTATGATTAATAAGGATAATATCCTTGAGGTTTCTGAGTCATCATTAAAACATATTTTAAAATTATATAGCTATATACTTAATTGCAATTTTACATA
>CAKVNP010000226.1 GCA_934777095.1 uncultured Clostridium sp.
TTGATGGTGAAATGGTTGGAGGTGCTGTTGTGGTAATTGATGAAAAAACTCAGCACAATCATCTTGATTTTCTTTATATTAAGTTCGGTACTCAGAGTAAAGGTATTGGTAAGGCAATGTGGGATGAAATTGAAAGATTGCATCCTGAAACAAAAGTATGGGAAACTTGCACACCTTGTTTTGAGAGAAGAAATATTCATTTCTATGTAAATAAATGTGGATTTCATATAGTAGAATTCTTAAACGAAAAGAATCCTGGATCAGATATGCCAGAAGATTTTATCGGTGATGGCGGACAGGGTATGTTTGTATTTAGGAAGCAAATGTAATATGACAACTTTCAGTTTGTATAATAGATAGAAAAAGCTGCATTTAATAACGATATGGAGAAACGTGCCATAAGTAAATGTGAAAAGTAACCTCAACCATTAATATAAATTGGTTAAGGTTACTTTTTTGTCTTAAAATAACATATCATAAGTAAAGTTTTATTAACAAAATATGGTATAATATACAAGTAATATAAATTACAGGAGGTAGGTGGAGATAAAGTGAAATTTGATTTTAAAAAATTCAATGATATTTATTATGATAAAGTCTGTGATTTTTTGATTCAAATATCTAAATATAATCGTACACATATTAATTGGAATTGGGCAAGATAGGAGTGGATGTTTTTTCATCCAGAATTTAATAGGGATTTAATGGATAAAATCGGACTATGGTTTTTAGGTGAGGAGTTAGTAGGATTAACAACCTATGACCATTATTTCGGAGAGGGATTTTTTGTAACTAAAAAAGGATTTGAAAAATTAGAAAAAGATATCTTAGAATATGCGATTGCTAATTTTAGTGATGAGAATGGCTTGGGTATTGCTGTGAATGATACAGATAATAGAACAATAAATTTATTGAAACTTTATGGATTTATAAAGAATGAGCAGACAGAAAATGTGCTTGAACTTACTTTAGATGAAGCAAATTTTAATTTAAGGTCAATTGAAGGTATATCATTTGAGAGTATTAATATAGGAACGGATTTATATAAACACCATGAGCTGTTATGGAAAGGATTTGATCATCAAGGACAAGCTCCGCTAGATGAAGATATTATTAGTAAGCAAAAAATAATGTTGTCAGCACCACATTTAAATCCAATGTTACATGTAATAGCTAAAACTAAATGTGATGAATATGTTGCATATTGTGGGTTATGGTATAACAAAGAAACTGATTATGTCTATGTTGAGCCTGTATGCACAATTCCAGAGTATCGTAATAAAGGAATTGCTAGTGCGCTTCTGATGGAAGCATTAAAAAGATCATATGATTTAGGAGCTAAAAAAGCATATGTAATTTCAGAAAGTAATTTTTATAAAACTATAGGATTTAAACAACATTCACATTATACTTTCTATTGGTATAACAGCTGATTTTTGTAGTATAGTATTAAATTAACCAAGGCATAAGTGAAACATCTATTGCAAGGAAATATTTTTATGTGCATGGAGTTGAGCGTATTATCAGTATAAAGGATGGCAGGAACTTTATACCAATAGAAAAATGATTGTGCCAGAAGGATTAGATGGTACATCTATATATTTAGATAATAAAAACCGTATCACAAATAAGTGATGCGGTTTTTTATATACTTATGTTTTACTGTGCCTTGGTCATCCATAATCCATGAAGATTACAATAAGCATAAACTTCTTGTAATTTTTCATCAGGGCATAAAGCGAATTCGATGACTGGCTCTGTATTAGTTTTTAAATATTTACGTTGTGTACCTTGGTTAGTAACTATATGAACCCAGACTATGCTATGAGCATCTTCCATAGGATGGCTAATACTACCTACATTTACTTTTACAATATTTCCATTAACCTGAACTTGTGGAACATGTTTTTCTTGTGCTGCATTTGTAGAATTAGCTGTTAATTCTTTCATAGGTTTATTATCACATGATATTTCACAGCCATTACTAGCTAATACTTCTATAATATCTTGATTGTCTTCACTTATTAAGAATTTATTTTTAAACATTATAAATAAAACCTCCATAATTAATTTTTATTAGTATGTGTTTTAAATTAAAAACTTATTTATTATAAAGTTAGAAATTATGATATAATTTTAAGTAAATAATACCATAATAGAGGCGCAATTTCAGAGAGGTGATATAATGGGTGAATTATCAAAGCTACCCAATATAGGGAAAGAGGTTGAACGGCAATTAAACCAAGCTGGTATAAATACCTATGAAGAATTAAAGAGTTTAGGTGCTGAGATCGCTTGGCTTAAAATACAGGAGATTGATGAAACGGCATGTATACACAGATTATTAGCCTTAGAAGGTGCATTACAGGGAGTTAAGAAGACGTTACTATCAGAGAAGCGTAAAGCAGAATTAAAGCAGTTCTATAATATTCATAAGAAATAATCAGCTATAATATATGTGTTAAAGATTTATGCAAACAAGTTAAGCTGCAGATATGGAATATAAAAAAATAATGTCTAAAGAAATTAGATAATTCTTTAGACATTATTTTTGGAATTTAAAAGTTAATTAAGTACAGTAAAACCGAATTGTGGGAAAAATAAATGCAAGTGTAAGTGTAAGGCAGCTAGAAAATAGATTATATATAAAATGCAATTGGCAAAAGAATAATATGAGGTGGGAATATGGAATATAGAAAACTTAGGGAAAATGAGATTACAGCTTTTGTAGAAAATAGGATTGAATTTGTAAAGATAATACAAAATCTTGAAGAACCAGAGGTGTTTAGGAGAAAGACTACTGACTATATTAAGAAAAATATTAATAATGATAATCTGCTTATTTATATTGCGGTAAAAGATAGGGAAATAATATCTTCATGTATGATGTGCATTTATGAAACGATACCAGTTCCATCAAATTTGAATGGAAAATTTGGTGAACTGCTTAATGTATATACTAAGAAAGAATATAGAAGGCAGGGGCATGCAGCTAAGTTAATTAAATTATTAATAGATGAAGCAAGAAAAAAAGGTATTGGAAAAATTAACTTAAGCTATACCGCTGGTGGATACCCTCTATATAAATTACTAGGGTTTAAGAAAATAGATAATCAAATGGAATATAGATTATAATATTAATAGATAGATTTAAGATGAAAGAGTGGAGAGGAAATGACGGTATATAGATTAACAGATGAGATAATATTCCCAAGGCCAGAATTATCAGAAGAGGATGGATTATTAGCTGTAGGTGGAGATTTACGCTGGGAAAGGCTTTTATTGGCCTATTGTAATGGTATTTTTCCATGGTATAGCAAAGGTGAACCAATATTATGGTGGTGTCCAAAGCCTAGGTTTATTATTATTCCTGAGGAAGTAAAGATATCAAAATCTATGAGACGCGTATTTAATAAGAAAGAATTTACGGTTACTTTTGATCAAGATTTTACAGGTGTAATCAGCATGTGCAAAAATATTAGAGAAAATAGGGAAGGTACATGGATTACTGATGAAATGAAAGATGCTTATATAGATTTATTTAATAGGGGGTTTGCTTCTAGTGTTGAAGTATATAAAGATAAAAAGCTAGTTGGTGGACTTTATGGTGTTAAAATAGGAAAATGCTTTTTTGGAGAAAGTATGTTTTCTACTGAAACTAATGCATCTAAGGTTGCACTTATCAGCATAAGTAAAAAGCTTTCAGAAGAAGGTTTTTTATTTTTAGACTGCCAGATGCATACAAATCACTTAGAAAGCATGGGAGGAAAATATGTAAGCTGGGAAAAATTTAAGAATATGCTTGAAAGGGGAAGCAGAACAAATTAAGAATTAAAAGTAAATAGTTAAGGCAGAGGCACCTAAAGGAGTTTCTGCCATCTTATTTTTTTATAGTTTAAAATTTATTATAGGACACAATCTCTTCTAGTGGTTTAAATTTATAGTGACCAGGGTATGGTTTAGCATCTTCAGCAGGATAGCCCATTATAAGTAATGCTACAGGTTCAATATTATCAGGAATAGTTTCTTCAGTAAACTTACGTACTGAATATCGGTTTGCTGCCAAATCTAAAAAATCAAGAGTTTCTTTCATAAAAATCCCACCATTCAATAAATAATTAGTATCTACTAACACTATCTGGAAAAAGTATGGGAACAAACTATTTTTTTCTTTTCGTATTATTTTGTGATAAAAATGCCATACTAAATAATAACTTAAATTACCAAAAAATATTTGAAAAAACCTTACAATAGTATATTATATTATTATGAAACCTTTTACAAAATATATTGACAAAAGGATAAAAGGTGGTATTATTTAATTAAGAAAACTGATTTTTAAAAAGTAGTTTTCGGTATATAAAATGTCAAAAAAATTTTATCACCTTAATTAAAATAATTAATAAAGAAGTGATTAGATGAATGAAGTAATACGTGGAAGTTTTGAATTAATGAAACAGCTTAACATATCTGCAGTATTAAAGGCAGTAATGTCAGAGGGACCGATATCCAGAGCAGATATAGCTAAAAGAACAGGACTTACACCTGCAAGTGTTACAAATATTACGAAAGTTTTAATTGAAAATGGCTATTTAAACCAATTAGGCATCGGAGAATCTAGTGGGGGAAGACCACCTCTTATCTTAGAAATAAATCCAAATGCCAGATATATAATT
>CAKVNP010000227.1 GCA_934777095.1 uncultured Clostridium sp.
TGTACAGACAGCTTAAGAATACACCGCCATCAATAAAAATTGAAAAAAAACTGGCAGCTAAAATTTATAAGCTTGGAAAAGATTATGGAGTAAAAACTGAAGAAGGAATTTTAATAAACCTAAATATGACGGTAACTTATATTGCGGAATTATTAGGCAGCCAAAGAGAAACTGTCTCTAGAGCATTAAAAATTCTACAGGATAAAAAGCTTATAGCTTATAAGAACAAAAAGATCTTAATTTATGATTTGCAGGAAATTTCTGAATTTTTTAAAACATCGTGATAAATATCACGGTGTTTATTTTTGTTTTAAATTATAATGTGTAAGAGATTTAAATAACTTAAATAATTAAAAGAAAATTAAAAAAGAAATTTTTTTTTATTAAACTTTGTTAAAAAAATATCTAGTTCTTAGATATATAGGATAAAAAAGGAGTGTACATATGGGCTACAAAATACTTACTGAAAATGCTAATGAAATATTAAAAAAACTTTCACAAGACTATTTAATATATGCCCCAAAGGTATTTGAAGGAGATGGAAGATTTTCAGATACTAATACTATAAGATATGGTGAAATTGAAACTTTAGAGGAAATAGTTTTTGATAAAAAAGCTGATTACTCATTTAAAGAAATATTACTTCCAATATCAGAAACATTATTTTATTTTAATGATGATAAATTAACAGTTCCTGATGCAAGAAAAAAAGGAGCAGTAGTATTTTTAAGAAGTTGTGATTTACATGGTTTAAAACGTATGGATCAAATTTATTTAAATAATGGGCCAGAAGATTTTTACTATAAAAGATTAAGAGAAAATACTAAATTTATTCTTATGGGCTGTACAAATACTTTTGATAACTGCTTCTGTGTAGATATGGGAAGCAATAAGACAAATGAATATGATGCATATATAAAGCATGAAGGGGATTTCACTTATTTAGATTGCAAATGGGACACATTACAAGAAATGATAGAACAAGTAGGTAATGTAAAAGAAGAAGTAGTTCCTGATTTTGTTGATGAAAATAAAGTGAAAGTAAATATTCCAGAAGGTTTATCACAAAAAGTGTTTGATGCAAAGATCTGGGATGAATATACAGAAAGATGTATCGGCTGTGGAAGATGTAACTTTGTATGTCCAACATGTACATGCTTTACTATGCAGGATATCGCATATAAGGAAAATAAAAATGCTGGTGAAAGACGTAGAGTATGGGCTTCATGCCAAGTAGGCGGTTATACTGATATGGCTGGTGGAATTGCTTTTAGAAAAGCTAATGGCGAAAAGATGAGATTTAAGGTAATGCACAAAATTTATGATTATAAGAAACGTTTTGGCTATAACATGTGTGTAGGATGTGGACGTTGTGATGATATTTGTCCAGAATACATATCATTCTCAAATTGTATAAATAAACTTGAAGATGCTGTTAATGAGGTGAAATAAATGAATAACGAATATATCCCATTTTTATCAGAAATACTAGAAATAATAGAACATACGGAAATTGAATATACATTTAGAATGTCTTATGAAGGCGATGTAAAGCCAGGACAATTCTTTGAAGTTTCTCTTCCTAAGTTTGGTGAAGCTCCAATATCAGTAAGTGGTATAGGCGAAGGTTATGTAGATTTAACAATTCGTAGAGTTGGTAAGGTTACTAATGAAATCTTTAAGAATTATGTAGGAAATAAGCTATTCTTAAGAGGACCTTATGGAAATGGATTTGATGTAAATGACTATAAGGGAAAAGAATTAACAGTTGTTGCTGGGGGAACAGGACTTTCGCCAGTAAAGGCAGTGGTTGATTATTTTGCAGATCACAGAGAAGAAGCTGAAAATGTAAATTTAATCTGTGGATTTAAATCTACAGAAGATGTTTTATTTAAAGATGATATAAAATCATGGGAAGAAAAAATAAATGTTACATTAACAGTAGATAAAGCTGAAGAAGGGTATAAAGGACATACAGGACTTGTAACTAAATTTATACCTGAGTTAGAAATTAAAGATATTGATAATACAGCATTCATAGTAGTTGGACCTCCAATAATGATGAAATTCACTGTAGCAGAAATCTTAAAAAGAGGAGTTTCAGAAGAAAATATCTGGGTTTCTTATGAAAGAAAGATGTGTTGTGGATTAGGAAAATGTGGGCACTGTAAAATGGATGATACATATATTTGTTTAGATGGACCTGTATTTAAGTTTACTGAAGCTAAGAACTTAGTAGATTAGGAGGATGCAATATTATGGATATAAATACTAAAAAGCTTAAGAAAAATGCATTTAGAATTACAAAGGAGAGAGGAATTACTGCTTCAAGAGTAAGAGTTCCTGGAGGACATTTAGATGCAGAAATTTTAGGAATGGTACAAGAAATTGCTGAAAAATACGGTAATGGAAAAGTACATATAACTTCTAGACAAGGTTTTGAAATATTAGGTATTAAATTTGAAAATATTGATGATGTAAATAAGATGTTAGAGCCAATAATAGAGAAGCTTGATATCAATAAAGAAGATGGAGTAAGTGGTTATTCAGCTGCAGGAACAAGAAATGTATCTGCGTGTATAGGTAATGCAGTGTGTCCATTTGCAAATTATAAGACATCAGATTTTGCAAAGAAAATAGAAAAAGCCATATTCCCAAATGATTTACATGTTAAAATTGCGTTAACAGGTTGTCCTAATGACTGTGCGAAGGTTAGAATGCACGATTTTGGAATAATAGGAATGACTGAACCACAATATGATGAAAGTAGATGTGTGAATTGCCAGGCATGTGTAAGAGCTTGTAAAAAGCTTTCTGTAGGGGCGTTAAGTGTAGAAAACTATAAAATAGTAAGAAATACTGAAAAATGTATTGGATGTGGAGTATGTGTAGAAAAATGTCCAACTAGAGCATTTACTAGAAGTAAGGAAAAGTATTATAAACTTACTATAATGGGTAGAACAGGTAAGAAAAATCCAAGATTAGGTGAAGACTTCATAATTTGGGCTGATGAAGAAAATATCATTAAAATTATCTTAAATACTTATAAATTTACTAAAGAATATATAGCAAAAGATGCACCTGGTGGAAAAGAGCATATTGGATATATTGTAGATAGAGTAGGGTTTGATGAATTTAAAAAATGGGCTCTTGATGGAGTTGAATTTGGACCTAAAGCAATTATTAAAGATAGAGTTTATTGGAATGGTATAAACTTCAACTCATTAGACAATGAGTAAGTTTAAATAAATTTATACAAAAGAGGAGAATAGTTAATGGCTGAAAAAAATCTTATTAAAAAGACTAGAAACATGCCAATAGCAGTTTTACCAACTATGGTAGGAGCATGTACACTTGCTAATGTATATCAAGGATTCGGTTTTATGTGGATTAAGCATATAACAATCTGGGCTGCTGCAATTATATTAATATCATATTTAGGAAAGATTATCTTCCACTTTGATGCAGTAAAGAGCGAATACTCTAATACAGTTCCAGCAAGTCTTTATGCAGGAATTACGATGGTTACAATGATAATTGGTAGCTATATCTTTACTTATAATCAAGCTATAGGTAAAGGATTATGGTTTGTTGGCTTAATGCTTCATGCAATACACATCTGTGTATTTACCTTTAATAATGTTGTAAAAGGAATAAATAGGGAGACTTTTGTTCCGAGCTGGTTTGTAACTTATAATGGAATAATGGTTGCAACAGTAGTAGGTGGAGTAATGAATGAACCTACAATTGGAAAAATAGTTGTATATTATGGAATAGCTATATTATGTATTATAATGCCATTTATGATATATAGATTAGCTAAGCATTCTATAAAAGACGCTATGTATCATACTCAAGCAATAGTTCTTGCACCATCAAGTCTTTGCTTAGTGAGTTACTTAAACTTTATTCAAGAGCCGAATAAATTTGTAGTATATGCATTATACGTATTAGTATTCTGTTCACTAGTATTTATCTTATATAAAATGCCTAAGTTCTTTGGATTTAAGTTTAATCCTGGTTTTGCAGGATTAACATTCCCTATGGCAATAGGTATAGTAGCATCTACAAAAATGGCTGCTTATTTAACAGCTCAAGGATATGAAACTTTCGGAAATGTTATCAGAGAGATTTCAGGAATTCAAGTTTATATAACTACAGCTATTATTGGATTTGTTCTTTATAACTTCACAAGAATGCTAGTAAGAAGCTACAAAGATAATTAAGAATTATGAATGATGAATGATGGTAGAAATCCCTAAGGGGATTTCTATTCAATTAATTTTAAGAAATGAAGAAGGGTGATATCATGAAAAAAATTCAATCTACTTGTAATTTATGTGCTTTAGCGTGTAATATGGACTTTCATGTTGAAGATGGGAAAATAGATAGAGTTACACCTACAGTTGACTACCCAGTAAACCAAGGGTTCTGCTGTATTAAAGGATTAAATTTAGACAAGCAACAAACAAAAGTAAAAGCTAGAAAAACACCTCTTTTAAGAGATGAAAATGGAAACATGAAAGAAATTTCATGGGAAGAAGGATTTAAGGTATTTGCTGAAAGAATGACTGCAATACAAGAAAAGTATGGTAAAGAAAGTGTTGCATTTATTAGTACAGGAC
>CAKVNP010000228.1 GCA_934777095.1 uncultured Clostridium sp.
TTGCACTTCCATTGGTGCTAAACTCCAATGTACTCTACTCCCTTCCATTTTAAATAAATGTGGTTTCGATAGTCTCTACACGTTTTCTGTAATAAATTCATCTAAAAATAAAACTCTTTTATTATCAATTGGCTTAAATCGTTCTAAATTCTTAACATTTTTATATGTATTCTTTTTTTTAATCCAACATTCCAAAAATGTTCTTCCTATATTATACTTCAATGCCATTTGCTCATAATATTCTGATTTATTTTTAAATCTTTCAATTATATTTTTATTTTCATCAACAATAACTATTTCTCTATAATAATCTTTTCCTAATTGGGCCTTTTTTAAATTTTCAACATGACTCTTACTTTTAGGAACTCCTTTAAGTGCTTGACTTGTTTTTCTACATGCTTCTACACTTCTAGTCCTTCCTTTTAATTTTTTACTAATACTAAGTTTTTGTTCTTCAGTAAGATGTTTGCCATACATTCCATTTCGCTTACCTGTAAGCCCTCCATTAATTCTCATCGGATTTTTATCACCAATCTTACTTCTACTTATTTTCTTGCTTATTTCTTCTTTATTGGGATGATTTGATAATGTATCACCACCACATTTCCCAATAGAATCCTTAGTATTATATCCTGAGTTAACAGAGTCAAAATAGCATATCCAAAAATATTCTCTTTTATCTAACTCATCTTGATTAAATACTTCTTCTAGTAATTCTATATAGAAATTCTCTTTACCATACTTTCTTACAGCACGATAAAATTTTGTATCATGTTCATTTTTCTGATATCCCATATGTCTATTAAATCTCATTTGTAAGCTTTCAGTAGTTTGCCCAATATATACTTTATCATTGACTTTACATGTTATTTTATATATTAAAAATTTTTTATCCATACTTTTATATTAATCCTTACTCAATATAATTTAGTACGGCTTTTTATTACAGAACTTCGCACGATATTGCCATATCATTTCTGACTTAGGTTTCATCGTTAGCCAGTATTATATACTGACACCCCTTTTGCTTGGGTTCACAAGGTTTTACATGAGCCGTAGTTTTACAACTATATATTATAACCCATTGGTGGGAATGTATTCCCTTCATAATTTTGTCTCATTATCTTTGCTGATTGATAATCAGGTACTAATCTTTTTACATTACATTTTGCACAAAGTCTTGTAATGTAATCATATTTTCCACCTTCAAGGCAGTTATGTTCATCTAAAAGATATACAAGTTTAGGGAATGATTCTCCAATTTCTTGTCCTTTTACATTTTTCATCCCTTCTAATCTTTGTCTTATCATTTCTTCGCAGATAAGAGCCATTTCTTCTTCATACTCAGAATCTGTATCTATCTCTAAATAAATTGTACTAAACGGAGCTTGACCATTAGTTGTTTGTAATGTAGATAATTGATATCTTATTGTTTGAACACCATCTTTAAGGTCTTTCATCTTCATATCTAAAGCTAATTTTTTAGCTAATTCTTCATCATTAAGCAATTCCATATAATGCTTATATGCTTTATTTTCAGTAGCTTTTAAATATGGTGCTAAATGTTTAATTGTTATTGATTGTCCTCCGTATTGGTTTGATGATACTTGAGCAATTATTTGTGTTGCTACTGTACATGCAGTACCAAAACTTTTAGGAGTTTCTACTAACTTTTCATTAATTACTGTTCCATTCCTAAACATATCATCTAAATTAATTAAGCAACAATTAAAGATTGGCGATAAAGTATAATCCATATCATGCCAATGTATAGCACCTTCATCATGAGCTTGTACTAAATGTGTTGGTATAAGTTTTCTTCTTGAAATATCCTTAGATACTTCCCCCGCTATTAAATCTCTTTGTGTTGCAGCAACTACTGCATTCTTATTTGAATTTTCATTCATAACATCTTCATTAGTTCTATCTATTAGCTCTAAAATGCTATTATCAGTAGTATTGCTGTTTCTTTTAAATTCATGAATAGCTCTATAGCCCTCATAAGCTTTTGCTGTAATCGCCTGTCCGTAATGAACTAGTCTCTCATATACATATGATTCTATTTTACTAATTGTAGGCTGTTCTCCTCTTGCAAAATGATCTTCTGCATCATCAGCTATTTGTAACGCAATTCCTGGCAGATAAATCCCACTACCATTCTTCATAGCTTTAACTATGGCATCTTCTATTTTCTTTTTATTAAATTCCACAGAAGATCCATCTCTTTTAATTACTTCCATCCAGCAATCTCCCCTTTTAATAATATGTAAAAAATAAAAATTATTTTATTATCATAAGACGATTTATTATACCTCAAAAATAGATTTTTATTTTTTTTCAAAAATCTATTTTTCGATATTTTTCCGTGCTAATCTTCATTTTGCTATAAAAATCTCTTATTTTAAATAATATTTTAAGTTTGACATTAATATTTTTTTCATATTCAAACACAATATATATGTTAATTTCACTTTAGCACACACTATATATTGAATCACTTTCCTTAATAAAGGATAAATAACTAAAATAATACAAATAAAATGAAGGAAAGCTTATACTCGCTAAGCCTTCCTTTATTATCTATTTCCAAATTACTTTTGCATTATTTCTTGGAACTGTTCTAGAATATTTTACAGATGGATATCCTATTACCATACAGTTCACTATTTTTTGATCTGATTTTAATCCAGCTAATCTTTTAATTTCCATATTACTCTCAGCGGCTCTAACAAGAAATCCACTAAAGAATGTTCCTAAACCTAAGGCATTTGTCATAAGTTCCATATTAGAAGCAGCTAAAGACCCATTAACTTCCGAATCTGATACTACTAATATAACTACTGGTGCATTAAAGAATACAGCATCGTTTTTACAGTCTATTTTATATGCTTCATACATTTTCACCCACATTTCAGCATAAACTTTATATATCTTATTTTCTTCATTTAAATTATCTAATATATATTTTCCTGACTCATATAATGTCTTTAATGTCATTTCTTTAAGTTCTTCCAACTTATCTTTAATTACCACATATGAAACATTTTGAGCATTACTTCCTGTTTGAGTAAATCTTCCTGCTTCTATTATCTTCTCTATCTTTTCTATTTCTACATCTTTACCTTTAAACTGTCTAGTACTTCTTCTAAATTTAATAAAATTAAGTAAATTTTCAGGTGATAAACTAAATGATTCTTCTTCATATGGTATTACCGCTTCCATATTATATTCATCACTGGTTACCGCATTTTTAGGACATATAGCTATACAATGTCCACATTTAAGGCATCTTTCATTTTGAATTTCTGCTTTATTATCAATTATTTTAATATCGCTTACTATACAGTCTCTAACGCACATTCCACACGCAATACATTTTTCTTTATTTACTATCATCATAATATTTTACCTCATCTCTTAACTAAACTATCCATGAAACTATATATTCATAATTTGATTTTATATCCGGTTTTTGATTCTTAAATATACCTTTTAAGCCTAATTCTTCAGTCATTAAATGAAAATGACTTAATGCAATTCCAATATCTATCTTAGAGATTTCTACCTTCCCATCAATATAAAAATGATAATTATTATTTTCTTTTATTACTCTCCATGGCTGATTGTTAACTGCAGATGGTGCCAATCTTACCATTTCTAGAACTTCACCATATTCTGCCGCTTCATTTACCTTTAGCGAAGTATTGAAATCATTATTAAAGAATATCTCACTAAATGGCTTTCTTTTTCCAGTAGTCTTACTAAATACCGATGCAATAAATGATTTTTTTTCAGCTTTATATCCTATTGGCGATATTATTGGAAGAATTTGATTTTTATTTAATGAAACTGCCTTAGCAAAGTTACCTTTATTAAATGTTCCTCCTATCCAGCATGTACCTAATCCTAAAGATGTACAATATAGTATTACCTTTTCTAACGCATATCCTAATGCTACATAATCAAATTCCTTATCTTCACATACACATACTAAAAAATTCGAAGCTCCCTTTATCACTCCATAGGTACCCAGTTTCTTGCTTTCTTCTGAATATCCTTGCTTTACTATTTTAATCTTAACTTTATCACTAAATGGATTTTGTAATTCTTCAATAAACTTTACTATACTATCTATTATTTCATTTGGTATTTCCTTCTTTTCATAAGCTCTTACCGAATGTCTTTTTTCAATACACTCTTTAACTTTTCCCTTAATCATGTTATCACTTCCACTTTATATTTTGACACTTCTATGAATTAATTTTATAATGGTCTAAATTATATGTATATCTACATAATACAGATATTGTATCATCGTAAAATATACATGTCTAATTTCTATTTTTCATCAAAGCTATAACTTTTAGTTATAGATATTCTTTAGGAGCTTATTATGAATTTACAACAACTTGACTATTTAAGAATTATTGCAGAAACTGAAAACTTTACTAAGGCTGCAAACATATTATCTGTTACCCAACCTGCTTTAAGTAAATCAATTGCAAATCTAGAAGCAGAACTTAAAGTTCCCTTATTTGAAAAAAGCGGTAGAAACATTAAGTTAACTCGTTTTGGCGAGATATTTTTAAAATACTCTAATTCAGCTTTGGAGCAAATAGAAA
>CAKVNP010000229.1 GCA_934777095.1 uncultured Clostridium sp.
GGATGAAAGGCAGATACGAAGAATTAGGACAATGGCCAATGGCTGTGGAAAATTCTGTGCTGACAATTATTTATGCATTTGGCAAAGATGGAGTAGATACATTATTAAAAGAAGCGGTAAAAGGTACAACAGCAAGCGTTAAAGCAATGAATCTTTTATGTAAGCTGGCAGGAAGAGGAATTGAAAGAGATAAAATAGTAGATTCAATAATATTTATTATGAAAAATCTTTCAGAAGAAAATAAAAATAGAGTTTTAGGATATTTATCACAAGTTAAAGGTCATGGAAAAGTTGAAAGATTATTTGAGCTATACTTTAAGAAATTTATCTTAGAAAACTCTTTAGATGATGCATATGATACAGTTTTAGATTTAATCAATCTTCGTGGAGAATTTAATCGTGAACAGCTTATATTCATCAAGGCACTAGCTTTATTTGATAGTGAATTAGATAGAACTATTGTTTTGAAAAATGAACCTGGAGTTATTGACTTCAGCCAAGTATCAGAAGAAACAAGAACAAAGGCAGCCATAACATTCTATTCAATGAATAAAATGGATAAAGAAATAAATGATAAGCTATACTATTTAAAAAATAATTCTTTAGACCTAGAACTAAGAGAGTTCTTAGCAGAAACTTTAGAATAATCTATAGTAATCCATAATAAAATTTTATAGTTACATAAAATTTATATTTATGATAAAGCCATTGAAATTGCAGTATCTGCATTTCAATGGCTTTTGATTTTATTCCACAGTAACTGACTTTGCTAAATTACGCGGCTTATCAACATCTAGCTGTTTTTCCTTGGCGATATAATATGCAATAAGCTGCAAAGGAATTACACTAATTAATGGCGTTAATAAATCTATTGTTTTTGGAATGTGGAAAATACTATTAGAAAATTCAGCAGCCACCTTATCATCTTCATTTACAATAGAGAAAATATTACCACCCCTAGTAGCGACTTCTTTAGTGTTGCTGATCATTTTAGCCTTTAAAGATTCTTGGGTCAATAGTGTTATTACAGGAGTTCCTTTTTCAATTAAGGCAATTGGACCATGTTTTAGTTCTCCACCTGCATATGCTTCAGAATGGATATAGGATATTTCTTTTAGTTTAAGAGAACCTTCCAAGGCAATGGCAAAATCAAGTCCACGTCCTAAATAAAATATATCATGAAATTTGTAATGTGCTTTAGCATAGTCTTTTAACGGCTTAATATTACTAAATACCTTATTAATTTTATTAGGTATTAAAATAAGTTCGCTTTTGATTGTATTAATTTCACTTAAGGATAATGTACCTAATATTTCTGAAAAATACAAAGATATCATATAAAAGGCAGTTAATTGACTTACAAATGCTTTAGTTGAGGCCACAGCGATTTCAGGGCCGGCTAGGGTATAAAATACCTGATCAGCTTCTCTAGCCACTGAAGAACCTACAACGTTAGTTATAGCTAAAACTTTTGCACCATTAGATTTACCTTTCCTTAATACCGCTAAGGTATCAGCAGTTTCACCAGATTGAGAAACAACTATAAGCAGACTGTCAGGTGTGATTTTAACCTGTCTATATCTAAATTCAGAAGCAATGTCAGTCTCTACAGTAATGCCGGTAGTTGATTCTAGTACATATTTACCTATAATGCCTGCATAATAAGCAGTTCCACAAGCTACCACAAAAATTTTATCGAATTTTTCTAATTCTGCTTTTGTAAAAGAAATTCCCTCTAATTCAACTGGTTTATCAGGAGCAATTTTACCACTAAAAGTATTTTTTATTGATTTTGGCTCTTCATAAATTTCCTTTAGCATAAAATCATCATAGCCATCTTTTTCAGCCGCATCCAGGCTCCAGGTTACATTATGGATAGCCTTAGAAATTAAATTTCCTTCGGCTGATTTTATAGTAACACCATCCTTTGTGAGAATAACAAATTCCAGATTATTTAATAGATAAGTATTTCGTGTGTATTTTAATGTTGCAGGTATATCTGAAGCAATAAAATACTCGTCTTCTCCTAGACCAACAATTAAGGGACTATCCTTTCTTACTGCAACAATTTTATCAGGTTCATTCTGGCATATTGCACCAATAGCATAGCTGCCTTGAAGCATTTTCACTGTTTTTGCAAGGGCATCAAACAAATTGTCCTGATAAAAATAATCGATTAAATTTGGAATCACTTCTGTATCAGTGTCTGAAATAAAAGAATATCCTTTATCCTTAAGCCAATTCCTAAGCTCTAGATAATTTTCAATTATTCCATTATGAACTACTGCAATTGTTCCTTTGTTATTGAGGTGAGGGTGAGAATTTAAATCAGAAGGTTCCCCATGGGTAGCCCACCTGGTATGTCCTATACCAATGTTACCTTTAATGGGATGAGTCTTAAGGTTTGAGCTTAAAGTAATTAACCGTCCCTGAAACTTTCGGGTGTATAGAGTATTATTGATGCTGTTTATAATGGCTGCGCCAGCAGAATCATAGCCTCTATACTCAAGCCGCGATAAACAGTCTATTATTATTTGTGAAGCTTGTTTCTTCCCTATATAACCTACTATTCCACACATAGTTCCTTCCTTTAAAATTGATTATGATATATTATACTTTTTTATTTCAAAAATGATACCAGCTGGTAGAGTGTTACGTTATTATTAGAGAATTAATTAACTATTTTTATGTATAAAAAAGTCAGTAAAAGAGAATAATTACTAAAGAAGTTTTTTTTAGGAGGGAAATATAGTGTCAACGTTAGAATTAAATAAAAGAGGGAATAATGTAGCCAATAGTGCAAAGAAAGCAAGAAGAAATGGTAAGGTTCCTGGAGTATTATATGGAAAAATGAGATCAAACTTTTTATTTGAAGTTGGAGAAATGGATCTTTGCAATGAAATAAAAGAAAATGGCCAGTTTGGAGTAGTGGATGTAGATTATGAAGGAAGCCATCATAAAGCATTGATTAAAGAAGTGCAGAGAGATCCTGCAACTAATAAAATTATCCACCTAGATCTTGAAGAGCTAGAAGGAAGAAATACAGTAGTATCAACAGTCCCTATACATTATATAGGAGAAGAATATATTAATAAAAAGGGAGTTGTTTTACAAAAGGAAAAAGACGCAGTAAAAGTAGAAGCGCCAGTTGATGCTTTACCTAAATTCATTAATATTGATATTGGAAAAGGTAATGTGGGTGAAGTGTTTAAATTTGGCGATTTAGAAGTTGCTTCAGAAATCTCAATTATTGATGATTTAAATTCTGTTATTGCATCAGTAATTTATGAAAGAAAAACTGTATCAGATGATATGGAAGAAGCAGAGGAACAAAGCGAAGTATAAAATTAGAAATAAGCATAAAATCGTTATCAAAAAGGCATTGATTTTTTTTAAGCTACAAGTAATAATATATTTGTAGCTTTTTTATTTATATATCTTGTCATAGATATATATTTTATTTTAAAAAGGATGTATAATATAGATATAAAATTCTAGGAGGTAAAGTATGTCATACAGAGAGAAGTATAATGAGTGGTTAGAATCATCTGTTATTTCAGATGAAGTTAAAGAAGAATTAAAGTCAATAAAGGACGAAAAAGAGTTAGAAGATAGATTCTATAAAGATTTGGAATTCGGTACAGGTGGGCTTAGAGGTGTAATAGGATATGGTTCAAATAGAATGAATGTATACACTGTATCAAAAGCTACACAAGGATTCGCAAATTATTTAAATAGTAGATTTGAAAATCCAGCTATAACAATCGGTTACGATTCAAGAAATATGTCAAAGGAATTTGCAGAAGCAGCAGCATTAACTTTATGTAGCAATGGAATAAAAGTTTATCTTTTTGAAAGCTTAAGACCAGTTCCTGTAATTTCTTATACAGTTAGACATTTAAAATGTCAAGGTGGTATAGCTGTAACAGCTTCACATAATCCAAAGATATATAATGGATATAAGGTTTATGATGAATTTGGTGGACAAGTAACTGACGAAAAAGCAGGAATAATCATCAATGAAGTAAATGCAATTACAAGCTTTGAATTAATAAAGACTATGGACAAAGAAAAAGCATTAGCTGAAAATCTTCTAGTTTATATTGGAGAAGATGTTGATAAAGATTACATTGAAGATGTTAAATCTGTAACAATAAGAACTGATTTAGTTAAAGAACATGCTAAAGAATTAAAAGTAATTTACACACCTATTCATGGTAGTGGAAATATTCCAGTTAGAAGAGTATTAAGAGAATTGGGTTATGAAAATGTTGAAGTTGTAAAAGAACAAGAAAAACCAGATGGTAATTTTCCAACAGCATCATACCCAAATCCAGAAAATCCAGCTGTATTTGAATTAGCTTTAGAAATGGCTAAGACTTCAAATCCAGATATCATCTTTGGTACAGATCCAGACTGTGATAGAATTGGTATTGTTGTTAAGGATAGCCAAGGTGAATACAGAGTATTAAATGGTAACCAAACTGGTATGCTATTAACAGAATACATCTTATCATCAAGAAAAGAAGAAAATAAATTACCTGAAAATGGTGTTGTTATCAAGACAATAGTTACTACAGAAGGTTCAAGAGCCGTTTGTGATGCTTATAATGTTGAAA
>CAKVNP010000230.1 GCA_934777095.1 uncultured Clostridium sp.
CCAAAACAAAAACGCTCTATTGAAAAGAAAAATAAAATTATCGATGCTGCTTTTAAACTTTTCTGTGAAAAAGGATTTTATAATACAAACACTGCAGAAATAGCAAAAGTAGCTGGAGTATCTACAGGTATAGTTTACAGTTATTTTAATGATAAGAAGGAAATTTTTTTATCTGCTATCAAGAAATATAGCTATTATATATCATCAGAACTTATTACTACTTTAAATTCTATTGCTGATATAAGTAATCTAGATGAAGCTATCAATAAAATTTTAGATAATTTGATTAAAACACATAATATACAGAGGAAGGCCCATGAAGAAATGGAAGCAATGATTCATACTGATGAAGATGTTGCTAAGTTTTTTATAAATTTTGAAAATGAACTTTGTAATAGTATTGCTGATTCTATATCATCTTTTGGAATTAATACTCCTGATATTCATGAAAAAGTTCATATTATTTATCATTTAGTTGAAAACTTCTGTCATGAATATGTATATCATAAACATAGTAGCTTAAATTATGATGTTATGAGAACACTTACTATAACTACAGTAAAAAATATTTTAATACAGAAATAAAATAAAAAGGTACTATATTTTAAAGCATAGTACCTTTTTATTTTTAATTATTTATTTATATTTTGAACATACACAGTTCTGCTTGGAAATGCCATTTCAACATTTTCAGATTTTAATATTCTCATTATATCTAAATTAATAGCTTCTTTGGCCTTTAAATACTCTCCTAAATCACCTTTATTAATATAAAAGCTTAGAGATATATTTAAGCTACTATCAGCAAACTCATCAAAATGGCAGATTAATCCATCATTATCTACATCTTCATTAGCAATAAGCATTTCTCTTATTTTATCAACTACTACTTTAATAGTATCAATAGGCGTATCATACGTAATTCCAATACTAAATTTTGCTCTTCTCATATCTCTTCTTGAATAATTTGATATTACATCATTAGATAAAGTGGAGTTTGGTATACTAAGAAGTGCTTTATCAAAAGTTCTTACTTTAGTTGTTCTAAAGGATATATCTTCAACTATCCCTTCACAATTTTGGGTTTGGATATAATCTCCAATTGAAAATGGTCTTTCTGATACGATAACTATTCCACCAATGACATTAGTTAAATAATCTTTAGCAGCTAACCCAATAACAGCTGAAAATATCCCAACCATTGTAACTATAGGGTTAATATTATATCCCCATATCTTAATTACTGCTGCTCCTCCAATTATTAAAATAATAATTTTCATTGTTTTTGAAAGAAGTGACATTACTCCTTTATCAAAAGAATAATTAAATTTTTCCTCGAATCTTTCTATTAATACTGAGTTAATATCTGATAAAGTATATACTAATTTTAGTATAATCAATAAATTAATACTTGAATATAATTTAATTAATATTATATTCTTAATAAAATTATGTTCAGCATTTATTGCCATTAATAAAATAAATGTGCTTAAAGTAACAATTATCAATCTAAATGGATTTTCAAGGGCTGATGAAATCTTATTTTTAAATTCCTTACTTAACTTAAAGAAGAATTTCATAATAACTGCTAAAATAGCCCTAACTATTACTTTATTAAAGATCAATACTATAATACTTATTATCATTGATAATACAATTTTAAAGTTTTCATCTGCTAATAAATAATCTACTATTCCCTTCATTACTATTCTCCTCATCATTTGTTTTAAAAATACTTAAGTATTCTACCACAATTTTAATTAAAATATAAGACATTTACGTGTAAAAATACAATTTTAGCGATTAAAAGACAAAATACTACATAAAAATAAGGATAAACACATAATTTATCCCGATTTTTATAATATTATTTTATTTATTTACAAAACTCCATTTAATTTCATTATATTCTTGCTGTAAGCCATTATATATTTTTTCACAATCAACAATAAGCTCACCATTTATATAAACTACATTCGCAATATATTCATTATACTCACCATTTCTATAGTTAAAGCTTTCTCCATCATCAACATAATGAGTATAAGTTATATTTTTCATTTCACTAGACAAGTATACTTCTAAATTTAAAATATCTTGTTGCTTTTCTCCTATATAGTTTTGTTCTTCATAAACTGGTATTATTGAACCAGCCTTAACATAAATAGGACAAGTGTCTAATGGAGCAGATTTTATAATATATTGTCCACCTTTTATTTCTTCTTTAGTCCAGTAATCTATCCAATTATCTCCCTCTGGAAGATAAACCATTCTTTGTCTAGCACCTTGTTCAACTACCGGTGCTACTAAAATGCTATCACCAAATAAGAATTGATCATTTATTTCATAAGTATTTTTATCATTTTCATAATTAAATAATAATGGTCTTATAATAGGAGCGCCTGTTAACTCACATTTTCTATATAAATCATAAAGATATGAAATAAATTTGTATCTTAATTTAATATATTTTCTATTTATTTCTTCTGTTTCCTCATCAAAAGCCCATGGCTCTTGATCTCTTGTACCTAATGCTGAATGATTTCTAAATAATGGAGTAAATGCTCCTACCTGTACCCACCTTGCTAATAATTCAGCACTACAGTCAAAGCCAAAGCCTCCAACATCAGTACCACAAAATGCCATTCCACTTAACCCTAAATTCATTAGCATTGGTATAGACATCCTTAGATGTTCCCAGGTACTTTGATTATCACCAGTCCATACGGTTGAATACTTCTGGCTTCCTGCATAACATGCTCTTGTTACAATAAATGGTCTTTTATTTGTTGCTATTTTAATTCCTTCATAAGTTGCTTTTGCCATCATATGCCCATAAACATTATGAGCTTCTTTATGCTGAATTAAAGTTCCATCATTATTAAACATCACATCATCAGGTAATGGTCCTAAAAAACTAGCTGGTTCATTCATATCATTCCATATACCTGCTACCCCTGTATCCATCATAATCTTTTGATTACCAGCCCACCATTTTCTTGTTCTTTCATTCATAAAATCTGGGTATACAGAATCCCCAGGCCAAACTTTATTCTTATACACTATTCCATCTTTATCAGTGGCATATAAATGATTTTCAAGTCCTTCATCATATATTTTATATCCCTTGTCCACTTTTACCCCTGGATCAATGATTGTTACAACTTTAAAGCCCATATTTTTAAGTCTTTGCAGCATTTCTTCCGGATTTTTAAATCTGTCCTTATCCCAAGTAAATACTCGATATCCATCCATATAATCAATATCTAGGTATAATGTATCACAAGGAATTCCCTTTTCTCTAAATGATTCTGCTACCTCCATTAATCTTTCTTCACAATCATATGACCATCTGCATTGCTGATAACCTAAAGTCCAAAGCTGTGGTAGTGGAGTTCTTCCTGTAAGATAAGTATAGCCTTCAACTACATCCTTTATTTTTGGTCCTTTGATAAAATAATAATCCAAGTTGCCATCTACTGCTGAAAAATAATAGTACTTACTATTTTCTTTTCCCAAATCAAAATGGCTCTCAAAATGATTATCAAAAAATATTCCGTAAGCATTTCCTTTTGATAACGTAATCATAAAAGGTATTGATTTATAAAGTTGTTCAAATGTTTCTCCATGTGGACTTGGATTATCTGTATTCCAGTTTTTATAGTGATAGCCTCTTTTATTTAAATGACCTGTTCTTTCTCCTAATCCATAAAAATATGTTTCTTCTTCTAATGTTTTCATTACAAAAACTTTGTATTCTTCATATGACTTATGTTCATGACCTTCATCACCTAAAAGCTTAAAATCACCTTTTCTTCTGATAAATGGATCTCTTTCTCCTCTATAATCTGAGCATAAAAGTTTTCCTTCATTATCATATATATCCACTATAAAATTATCAAATACTCTCACTAATAATTCTTTTGTATCTATTTCTATTCCTCCCGGGATAACTTCCACAGAATATTCTACTTCTTCAATTTCTAAATTTTCAATTGCTTTTGAATTTTTTTCTTCTCTTAACAGTGGTACAAAAAAATTCACTATATCTCTTCTTATTACAGATATAAATGCTGGTTTTTTTTCAAATTGTAGCTCTATCTTATTACCTAAAATACTATAACTTAATAACCTACCAAACATAATTTTCTCACCTTTCCCTTATATATTCTCTTTAATAATCTTTGCTGGATTTCCCCCAACAACTACATTATCTGGTACATCTTTAACTACCACTGCACCTGCTGCAATTACAACATTATTGCCGATAGTTACCCCTGGTGCTATAACGGCTCTTCCACCAATCCATACACTATTGCCAATAGCAACAGATTTTCCATATTCTGCACCACTATTTCTTTCTTCGGCAGCTAATGGATGTGTTGCTGTATAAATATGAACTCCTGGTGCTAAAAATACATTACTGCCTATCTTAACAGGACATACATCTAAAATTACACAATCAAAATTCGCATAAAAATTATCTCCCACATGGATATTATATCCATAATCACATTTAAAAGTAGGTTCAATAAAAGCATTCTTACCTACTGTTCCCAAAAGCTCCTGTAATATTTCTGTCCTTTTTTCAAATTCTGTTTCTATAGTTTCATTATAT
>CAKVNP010000231.1 GCA_934777095.1 uncultured Clostridium sp.
ATAATAAACCAGCTATACAATGATAAATCAGCTATACAATGATAAACCAGCTATACAATGATAAACCAGTCATATAATAATAAACCAGGAAAGAGAGGATATATACTATGGGGATGAAGTAGGCTTAGATGGCGGTGAGGAGCCTCAATCAAGAAAATGTATGATTTGGGATGAAAATAAGCAGAATAAAGAATTATTAAGTTTATATCAAAAACTTATCTCAATTAGAAAGGAAAATAAGGAATTAATTTACGGAGAATATATACCTCTGTATTTTAAGGACAATGTATTAGTTTTTAAAAGAAAGCTAGGTAAGGAAGAAGTGTATGTATTTATAAATAATTCTGAAGAAGTAAAGAATGTGGATACTATATGCAAAGGGCAGTATTTAGATTTATATTTAGGAAATACTGTTATATTAAACGGAAATATTGAATTAAAATCTATGGAATTTAGAATACTAAAGGTAGTTCTATAGTTAGGTACCCTCCTAGCATATATAATTATAAAATAGAAGTGGAGATGTAATTCTTAGCTTCTATTTTTTTATGGATTTATTAATGTTTAATAGGAAATAGGTATGGTATTATTTAATTAACTAATTAAAATATAGGAGCAAGAGTTATGATGAAATTAAATTACAAAAGATTAACCGGTAAAGTCATTACTAAAGATGATTTTGAGTATGAAGAGGAAAGAAAGGCTTGGAATAGAGCTATTGAAAAATATCCTTTAGCCATAGTGTTCTGTTATGAAAAAAATGATATAATAAATGCTATTAATTGGGCTATAGAAAACAATATAGATATAAGAATAAGATCAGGAAGACATAATTATGAGGGATATTCCACTGGCGATGATGTTTTAGTCATTGATATAAGTAGGATGAATAATATTAAATTAAATGAAGAAGAGCAGACTGTAACTATTGAAGGTGGAGTAAGAAATAGAGAATTATATGAAGTATTAGGTGATAAGAACTATCCTTTTCCTGGAGGAGGATGTCCCACAGTAGGCGTTGCAGGATTTACTTTAGGTGGCGGCTGGGGATATTCTAGTAGAATGTTTGGTCTTGGCTGTGATAGCTTAATGGAAATAGAGATGGTAAATTATAAAGGTGAAACTATTATAGCTAATCATCAAGAAAATAAAGATTTATTATGGGCATGTTCTGGTGGAGGAGGAGGCAACTTAGGAGTAATTACTAAGTTGAAATTCAAAATACCTAATAAAATAAAGATGGCTACCTTAATAAATATAGATTATCCTAATATAAACGAAAAAGAAAAAGCTTATATCCTAAAAATATGGCAGGAAAATTTCGGAGCTATGGATAATAGAATTAATATGAAGATGGCTATATATAATTCTCTTCATAAGGGAACAGGAATAAAAATTACTGGCCTATTTTATGGCTCTGAAGAGGAAGCATTAAAAGAAATTAAGTGTTTTAAAGAATGCGGCGTAAATGGAGATTATAATTTAGAATATATCACTGTGCTGGAGGCAAATAGAAAAATACAAAACAGCCATCCAGATTATGAGAAATATAAATCATCAGGCAGATTTGTTTATCGAAAATTTAATGATGAAGAAATAGAAAAGTTGATACATATTATAAGTGACAAGCCAAAGGGGGCAGAGTATATTGCTATTTCGTTTTATGGACTTGGAGGTAAAATTAAAACAGTAGGAAATGATGAAACAGCTTACTGTCATAGAGATGCAGAAGCAATTTTAGGTATACAATCCGTGTGGCAGGAGGATGAGTATGCACCAATTAATAGAAAGTGGGTAGTTGATAAATATAAATATATTAAAACTATCACTAAAGGAGCATTTATTAATTTTCCAATTGAAGAATTAAATGAATTTGAGGACGAGTACTACAGAGAAGCTATAAAAAGATTAAGAACTATTAAGCAGAAATATGATCCTAATAATATATTTAGTTTTCAGCAATCAATTAATGGAGAAAAATAGTGTACAAAAGTATTAATACTATTTTTTAGGGGCAGTAATATATAATAAATGATATTTGGAGGATATGTATGGTAATACAGGAGTTAAACAGAAAAGAATCAATTGCATTCATTAAGCTTATTGGAAATTTTGCAAAATTAGATGATAAGATAGAAGAAAAGGAAGATGAGCTGATTCATAAATATTTAAATATACTAGCATTAAATTCAGCAGATATTGAAAATATGACAATAGATGAAGCAATGAGTATTATAGAAAATTCAACTGAGAGAGTGAAAAGGATTACTTATTTTGAAATGGTAGGTATGGCATTGATTGATGATGAATACGAAGAGAGAGAAGTAGACTTTCTTGATGATATTGCTAAGAAATTTAATATATCTAGAAGTGAAAAGATAGCAATAGCAAATTATTATTATGAATATGATAGTTTAAGTGAATTATCTAATGAAGCACTTGTAAGCAAAATTAATGAAGTGCTAGTTAAGTAAGATTAAAGGAACTCTGCTGGAGTTCCTTTAATTTTAGGGTAATTACAGTATTTTAGCAGTTTTATGGCCGCAACAGCTGCATTTTAAATATATTTTTCCATAAACATGATTATCATAGCCATATTCATATTCTTCCATTTTTTCGCCACATATTGGGCAAATCATGGAAAGTGTTTTTTTATTTTTATTCATAAGCCTTCCCCTTTAGCTAAATATTTTATTTTATATTATTATACATCAATTAAAATTTTATAGTATAAGGGATGATAAAATATAAAGTAGTAAAAAATATATGAATTATTAATAGATTTTATAGCAAAATTTATCTAAAAGGTATAGAATAATTTTAAATTTAAAATGTTAAGGAGAAAAGTTATGATATTTGAAACCAATATAAGTGATTACTATAAAATAGTACAGTCTAGCGATGAGTGCTGCTATCAATATATCTTAGGAAAATTAAAGGAGGCAGAAGAAATATATGTTATGACCTTTAATAATACAAAAAGAAATAAAGAATTAATTGATTTATTGAAGCAGTGTAAAGGTAAAGTTTCGCTTATTTCTGATATAGATACACAGTATACTATTAAACCTTCAGAATTGTTAAATGGGATAAATGGCAAGTTTAATTTTGATGAAAGTAGTAAAATAATTATGACTGAAAAAGCTGCTTTTATTGGTACTGAAAGAGAAGGCTTCAGCTCAGGTTTTCTTACTATTGATATAGATGTAGTGGAGGAAATTAGAGCTAATTTATTTAAGAAAAATAATAGCAGCAATAAAGAGTATGAGGGGTATGAATTTACAAGATTAGAAATTATCTTTATGAATTATTATTCAAAAGTAAATAGAATCTTAGAAGAAATAATCAGGGATGCTTTTAAAGAAGATAGTAAGGGAAATGGATTTTATAGAAATGATGCTAAAATCAATATAGATGATTTAAACTGGCTTAGTAATACAATAGATGACTTTAATAATACTATTGAAAATATTAAGGAAAAAGAACTTAAAGATGCATTAATAGAGACCTTTGATAAAGATAATTTATTAGAACTAAAGAAAATTGTATCTAATAAGGGGAATATACATAATTTAGCTTTATTAGAAGATGAAAATAATAGAGCAGACTTAGCTGCAAAATCAGAAAAAGAAGTAATAAATCTTTATGAAAAAATTAATCTATTCCAAGAAGAGCTTTATGGAATAGTGGAGCAAATGATAGACATCAAGAGTAATTAGTATTAAAGTAACAGAAATTATAAAATATCGTTAAGGTTTTCTATTATTAATTCCCTAAAATGTACTAAAAATTTATAACTCACTACGTTCAAACAATGAATTTTCTTAACGTATATTTTATTCCATTAATAAAGAAAAGCTAAAACTCATTTAAATATTTCTTAATACTTTAATACTATATTTAGGTTACTAAATGAGGAAATTCCCTTTAGAGGGAATTTCCACCAAAATTTATCATTAATTTAGTGAGTTTTTCCATGTATTTAGGAATTCTTTAACTGCTTCAAAGGTCGGGCTGCCAGCATTTCTTACATAATATCCTGATGTTGCAGTTCCAAGTATTAAGGAAAGTTCAGGTGATAATCCTAGTGCTTGTCCAAAACAGAAACCGGCATTAAAGTTATCTCCAGCACCAGTAGTTAGTTTGGGAGCTGGCTCATAAGGACCAAATGTATGATAATAATTTCCGTTAACTACACAAGCAGCTTCTTTGACAGGATGTACTACTAAGCAATATAAATTAATTTTTTCTGCAATAGCTGTAGTTAGCTCCTCTAAAGAAAGTGGTGAGCTAGGAGTTTCTAAATCAAGCACGACAGCTATTTCATGGGCTTCCTTTTCGTTTAAGCCTAAAATTACTTTAAAGTTTGCTGAAAACTCCTTCATTACAGATAAAGCATCTATGATATCTTCTTTAAGTCTATTTTCAGGATCGGCTAGGTCAAAAAAGATATATTTATCATCTTTTTTACTTAGGTTTGGTAGAACATCAGAAATAAGTCCACGCCAAATTGAGGTCATATGAGTGAGCATTGTCCAGTTTTCAAGCCCAACAAATTTTGCTTCTTCAAAAAGAGTTGTAAGCTCATCAATAG
>CAKVNP010000232.1 GCA_934777095.1 uncultured Clostridium sp.
TCCATATCTTTCACTAGTTTCAATACATTCAGCAGAAAGACAAGTATCAAATTCTATATGAACATTAATTTTTCCACCATCTTTAGGTCTATTAACTCTTCCATACAAATTAACCTTACCAAAATTTAATCCATCTACACTTGACTCTTCACTTCCGCATTCATCACAGCCTAAATCATATTCATCAGCGCATTTTGTAATTTCAATTGGTTCATCAGAATCTAATGCGTAATCTTTTGAAGCTGAGAACTTCTTGCAGCCTATTCTACCATGAACTCTAACCTTTAAGTTTGCAACATAAAATCTTAATCCTGATTTAAATATTCTTGTCTTTACTGCTTCATCACATGCAGGCTCAGATATACATTTTGGATATGATAATATTCCTTCAAATTCATTGTATAAATTATCATTGCTTTCACCTTCTGAATTATAATACCCTGATCCTGAAACCGCATCTAATACTTTCTTCTCTGAATCAAATTTTACTACTAGCTGTCCGCCTTCTCTACAGTCAATTTCGTCTTTTACTCCGATAAAATCATAGCTTAAGCCAATTTCATCTATGCAGATAGCTGCACCTGTTCTATAAGGATCAGCCACATCATCACAATCATCATCTGATAAATCTTCAAATCCATCAATAATGAATTCTTCATCTTTATCAGCAAATTGTAAATGTTCTAGATAGACACAATCATATATTTTTTCTGCTAAAATTCCTACACATTCAGCTGAAAAAACATCTCCACATTCAACTTCTAATTCTTCCCAATCATCTTGTTGGCAATTTGGTTTTAAAGTCTCTTCCTGCTCACAGCATTCAACTTCTTCTCCGCATTTTTTATTATCTAACATTAAAGTACCTCCTGTTTTAAATCTCATATTTTTACATATTTATACTCTATACTATGAAATAAAGTTTTTTTTGTTGCATATAAAATCATACTGAAAATACAAAAGAAAATAATAAAACCTACATAGCTATATTATGTAGGCTTCATTTAGCTTTCTTTATTAAAATTCTTGTTTAATGGGGCAAAATACTGACAGCTGGTCATTTTTTAATACATATATCTCTTTCCGTACTTTAAAGAGATACTCAACCTGTGCCGTCAATATACCATTGTTACTTATCCCGACTACTCCAATGTTATTTACCTTTAAAAACGTCTTATACTCTTCTCTAATAACTGTCTTTAACGTATCAGTCAAATTAACTTTTCCATAAAAATCAAAAAAACTATTTTCAAATATTTTGCCATCAATATTATTATTTACTAATTTTCCGCCAAAAATTTTATTTTCATTCTTTAAGGTAAGGCTAAAGTAATAATTGTTAATATAAAATTCTTTGTTTTCTTCAAATAGCCTACACTTCTGTCCTCCTTCACTGGTATTAGTATTTATTCTTGCTTCATATAGATTATAAAGGTCTATTCCCTCAAGGTTATTAGTTGGGCAAATGCTATAAAACTTTATTTTTTCCTTATTTACAAGTTCCTCTTTTTCCTTTTCTACCAAGCCAATTTCATTATATTTAATATCATATGTAACAATTTTTATATTTTTGCATACTTCTCTTCTTTCTTCTAAATAAGGTATTTTAAATTTTTCTTCTACAACTTTATACATTCTTTTTTCTATATTTATATAATCAATTATTTTACTGCTTAATAAATTATTATTTTCCACATTATATATATCGCATGCTACTTTTTTTATCTGACAATGACTCCCCTTATCCTTTTTATTCATTCACATCACCAAAAATATTTTTACTAATAATATATGTTTTTTTCAATATAAGTTTCATATACTG
Organism: uncultured Clostridium sp.; assembly: GCA_934777095.1. Taxonomy (GTDB): domain Bacteria; phylum Bacillota; class Clostridia; order Clostridiales; family Clostridiaceae; genus Clostridium. The sequence goes on from CAKVNP010000232.1 coordinate 1,823, forward strand.
TTAATCATCCATGATTATACTATTAACACCAAAATACTCTTTAATATTTTAATAAATTATTTTTTCTTATTTTATTCTCGTTTTTTAATAACACATTTTTTGTCATAAACATATTATGAACTATAAAAGAGATTAACTGTTTAAAGAGACTCTTTAAATACTATAAAATATGGAGGAAAAATATGGGTATGGTATGCGATAAAAAAAATAAAGCAAAAGATTGTAATATAAGCCGCCAACCTCATTACAAAGATGCTGTAGCTAGCTGTGGAAATACAACCACCTCTCTAGCTTCAGGTTCAGGAATAACTTCCCCAATAGCTATTGCTACCTTACAAGCTGACAGCTCATGTGTTAAATGTCCAGTAACTATCCTAACTTATTCTGGTATTTTAACAGGGACAGCTGCTGAAACAATAACTATTTCCCTTAGAAAATCTAATTTTAATAATTGTAATTGCTGCTGCAATTGTGGCATGATGCCAACTACAACTACAATTAGACAATTTACTATAACTACTGTTGCTAATCAGACACTTCCTTTTACATTCCAATTTTGTGATACTCCAGGCCAAAATTGCGGATGCTGCGATAGCGATTGCGCCACTTATACAATAACTGCAGTTAGTTCAGTTGCTTCATCAGCTATTACTGTAACTGGTTTATCATTTACAGCATTAACTGTAGAAAACGGCTGTTGCGGATGCAATTGTGGATGCAATTGTGGATGCAATTGTGGATGCAATTGTGGATATTAATTTTTAAAATAAGATAAAAATAATGAGGAGGAAAACTTTTTATGAAATATAATAATTGTGAAAAAAAACAATATAAGGATTGCTCAACTAAAGAATTCTGTAGCTCTGAAAGCACTTGTAACTGTCAACCTATAATGAATACTTGTTCTTATCCTAAAATAGACTATAAAGATGCTGTTATATCATGTGGCGGTTCTGTAAGTCCAACAGTTACACTTCCTGTTACTACAAGTGGAACTACTACAAATTTAGGAAGTATAAATGTTAATTCTTCATGCGTAAAATGCCCAACAACTTTATTAAGCTATATGGGTTATCTTACTTCAACTGGTACAATCGCTGCTGGTACTACTCTAACATTAACTATCAATAAACAATGTGGTTTTAATGCAACTCCTATTCCAGTTGCTCAAGTAACAACTACTTTACCAACTGTTGGTACTGCTGCAGTTGTAACTATACCACTAAGTTTCCAACGTTGTGATTCTCAAATTTTTGATTGCTGCAATAACTGCTGCAATAACTGCTGCAATAATTGTTGTCAATATACTTTAACTGCAACTCTTAATTTCACAACTGCTCCAAGTGTTGCACCTACAATCACTAGCAACTCATTAACAGCTATTACAAGTAGTAGCTGCTGCTGTTGCTGTTAAATCTAGATAATTTTCACCAAGATTAAGTATTTGTGGATTAAATGTAAATCTTATAATGAACTGTAGTAAATTTCGCTGCAGTTCATTATTTAAATATACTTAAATTATATACATATTTCTCACATTATATCATTACACACTTTAACATTAATAAATGGCGCTGATTATCTAGTACCATTTTTATTATTTATGTATAAAATTCTAGCTTCTTATCATATTATTAAATAATAGAAATATATAGGAGAACATTATGTCATTTAAAAGAGTTTTTAATGTTTTATTGCGTAAATCTGATAAAACTATCAGTAGGGTAGAATTCAAAAATGGTATCTCAATTTATAATTATGATAGTAGTTTTATGCTTTACTCATCAAAGGAAATTATCAATGGTTCCCATAGATTTATTGATGGCTGGTTTGATATAGGTACTGATGATGGCATTTATGGGCTGATAAATTCAAAGCGTGGCTCATTAATTTACGTTTATTCGTTAAATAATACCTTAGCTAAATCTAATGTGCTTCAATTTGATCCTAAAATATATGCCATTAAATTTCCTTATATCAAGAAGATAGACAATACTATTCATATTTTATACTATTTGATAACGCCTTCAAAACCTAATTCCTGTACTCTATACCATTATTATTATTCAAATAACAAATGGCATAGTACAAGCATCTGCACTTTAGATTATTTTATCCTGACAAACTTTGTAGTTACCTATGAAAATGGAATTCCAAGCATCTTTTTCTTAAATAGGATAAAAAATTATGAAGAGCTTTTTGTTACTACTTTTGATTCACTATCTAAGACCTGGACAACTCCTTATAAGATAACAAATACTAAAAAAAGCAAGGTATACTTATCCATAATAAAAGATGAACATAACACTTATCATATAAGCTACTCTGAAAACTCTGAAAATAAATATCGATGTATTTATTTTAATGGATTATTTAAAAACAATATTTTTGAAACAAATCCTAACTACATAGTTTTTGAAGAAACTATTACTTGTTCATTTCCAACATTATTAAAATATAAGTCTCAGCTGATACTTCAATACATTGATAATAATGAGCTATATAGTTCTACCTCCTCACTTTCAGGAGAAAAATGGACTAATCCAAACGTGAATATTAAAAGCAGTAAAAATACTTTTATCCGTTATGATTATAAATCAAACTGTAAAGAAGATGCTTTAAATATAATGCCTAACTATTTTTCTTTAGAAACCTCTTTATTTCCACTTTTTTAGAAGTAGCAAATAAATGAACTTCTATTAATTTGAATCATATTATATAAATGTAATATTGGTAAAGGAGATTTTAATA
>CAKVNP010000233.1 GCA_934777095.1 uncultured Clostridium sp.
CTCCTTTACTTTCCAAAATCAACTACTGATTTTTTTATTCCTTCTGGGTCTAAGCCAGATCTGCTATATAGTATATCTATTGAACCATGAGGAACAAACTCATCCTTATAACCTAAAGCTTTAAATTTTCCTGTAAAGCCTAAATTCGCTAGCTCCATTAATACATTGCTTCCAAAACCGCCTTTAATAGCATTATCTTCAATAGTTATAATGTTAAAACCATCATTTATTAATTCCTTTAACATAGTTGTGTCTATTGGTTTTACAAAGGCTGCATTAATTATTGTAGGATTAATACCTACCTCTAACAATTTTTCTCTTGCCATCATAGCATGCTGTACCATTTTACCAACCGCTAAGATAGCAATCTTTTCTCCATTTATAATTTTTTCCCATTTTCCTAGGTTTAAATCATTTATCGGAGATAAATCTGTATAACTATCTCCACCTCTTGGATATCTAATAGCTACAGGTCCTTTATGATTTACTGCCCATTTAAGCATCACTGGAATTTCTTCTATCTGCTTAGGAGCCAGTACAGTCATATTAGGAATCGTTGAAAGATATGAAAGATCAAATACTCCTTGGTGTGTTTCTCCATCTTCTCCTACAATACCTGCCCTATCTATGGCAAATACTACAGGCAGATTTTGAATGCAGACATCATGAATCATTTGATCAAAGCCACGCTGTAAGAATGTTGAATATACTGCAAATACAGGTTTTAAGCCCGCAGCGGCCATTCCTGCTGATAATGTAGTAGCATGTTCTTCTGCAATTCCTACATCAAAAAATCTATCACTGAATTCTTCAGAAAATTTTGTAAGTCCTGTACCATCCGGCATTGCTGCCGTAACTGCCACAATATCCTGGTCTTCTTTAGCAAGATTTATCATTGCATCACCAAAAGCCTTTGAATATGATGGTTTTACTGATGAATCTCCTGCACCTATCTTTAAATCAAAAGGAGAAACTCCATGATATTTATTTGGATCTTCTTCTGCAAGAGTATATCCTCTTCCCTTTTGGGTAATAGTATGAATTACCACTGGTCCATTAATATTCTTTGCCTTATGAAATACTTCATTCATTAATCCTATGTCATGTCCATCAATCGGTCCGATATATTTTAACCCCATATTTTCAAAAAGCATTGATGGAACCACAAGATTTTTTACGCTATCTTTTATTTTATGAAGTGAATCTGCAACTTTTTTCCCAGTATTACTTGTATTTAATGTAACATTCAGCCCATCTTTAAACTTATTATATGCTGGTGCCACTCTAAGCTTATTTAAATGGTTTGATAAGGCTCCCACATTCTTTGCAATAGACATTTGATTATCATTAATTACAATAATCATATTAGTCTTGTTAAAACCTATATCATTTAATGCTTCTAATGCCATTCCGCCCGTTAATGCTCCATCACCAATTACTGCTACGACATGATAGTCTTCTTTCTTTATATCTCTTGCCCTAGCCATCCCTAAAGCTGCTGATATTGATGTACTACTATGTCCTACACCAAATGCATCATATTTACTTTCTGTTATTTTAGGAAACCCGCACATACCGCCATACTGCCTTAATGTATCAAATTCACCTTTCCTACCTGAAAGAATCTTATGCACATAACTTTGATGACCTACATCCCATACTATTTTATCTTTTTCCAAATCAAAATTTCTATAAAGGCTTAAAGTTAACTCCACAACACCTAAGTTTGGAGATAAATGGCCTCCTGTCTTAGAAACCTTATCAATTAAAAACTTCCTTATTTCACCTGATAACTGTCTTAACTCTTTATTACTTAATCTATGCACATCTTCTGGTGAACTAATTCCATCTAATAAATCTGACATATATACCCTTCCTTTGTTTAGTATTCTCTAATTAACAGCTTTTCCGTCAATTCCTTTATTAATTCTGTGTCAACTGATACTTTATTTAAAATTTCAATACATTCTTTTGTTAAATCTTCACACATTTTATTACATTTTTCTAAACCATACATTGTAATAAAGTTTGATTTATTCATATTCTCGTCGCAAGAAGTATTTTTGCCTAATTTATCGACATTTCCTACTACATCAAGTATATCATCTTTTATTTGAAAAGCTAATCCCAAATTATAGCCAAATTTCTTTAATAATTCAATTTCCTCTGCTGGTGCTTCAGCTAAAATTGCTGCTGAAACTATGGAAGTCTTAATCAACTCTCCAGTTTTCTTTAAGTGCATATAATTTAATTCTTCCTTTGAAATAACCTTACCTTCGCTTAAGATATCAACTACCTGTCCGCCAATCATCCCTTCAGCACCTGCTGCTACAGCAATTTCTTTAGAAGCCTTCAAAGCACTTAGTCCATTTTTAATAGAATAATCCATTAATACGATCATTGCTTCATTTAATAATGCATCACCAGCCAGTACTGCCATATTTTCTCCATAAACTTTATGGTTGGTAGGAAGTCCTCTTCTTAAGTCATCATTATCCATACAAGGAAGATCATCGTGTATTAAGGAATATGTGTGGATCATTTCAATAGCTGCTGCCATCGGCATTGCTTCCTGACAATTTCCTCTATACATTTCATAAGTAAGCAGGAAAAGGATTGGTCTTACTCTCTTACCGCCAATATTTAAGCTGTAGTCTGCTGATTTATAGATCAACTCATTATAGCTTCCTTTTCCATTAAAATAGTTTTTTAAATATTCATTAATAGAATCTTTCAAATCATTAATCTTCATTTTGATTCACCATTTTTGCCTCTTCTTTTATATTAACAAACTTGCCTTCTAATGAATTCAAAGTCTTATATAGCTTATTTATAAGCTTGCTGCCCTTCTCATACTCTTTCATTGAATCTTCAAGATTTAATTCATCTTTTTCTAAATTTCTAATTATATCTTCAAGATTCTCTAACATTTCACTATAGCTTTCTTTTCTTGCCAATTTACTTCCCCTCCCTTATTTTCTTGTAAATGTCCCTTTTACAGATCCATCTCTAAGGTTTATATTAATAAATTGCTCGTCTTTAAAATCATCTTTTCTACTATATACTTCTCCATTTTCTCCTTCAATTATAGCATACCCTTTAGCGAGTACATTAATAGGATTATGTGCCTGCAGTACATTATTTAAAGAAATAATTCTTGTTTTTTCGCTTTTAAATTTGCTATCCATAATGAAATCAAGCCTGTTTTTAAGTTTTTCCACATCTAAATAGCTATTTACGATTTTATTCATTGGTGAATTTAAAGACAATATTTTTTCAAAACTCTCTAGCTTAGTTCTTTCAGAGTCAAATTTAGACTTAATATATCCTTCCAGCATTTCATTATATCTCTTTATTTTATCATATAACAAAATATCTTCAGATACAACAAGTTCTCCGGCCTGTGATGGAGTTGCCGCCCTAACATCACTGACAAAATCTGAAATTGTAAAATCTACTTCGTGTCCAACAGCTGAAATTATAGGTATCTTAGAATTGAATATTGCCATTGCTAGTTCTTCTTCGTTAAAGGCCCATAATTCTTCAATGGAACCTCCTCCTCTTCCTATGATAATTACATCAACGGAATTTGTGGCATTAAAATATTCTATTCCTTCAATTATTGTAAGATATGCACCTTCACCTTGAACTTGTGCTGGATATAATAAAATATCAACAAATTTATTTCTTCTTCTAATTACATTTTTTATATCCTGGATAGCAGCTCCTGTAGGTGAAGTAACAACTCCTATTTTACATGGATTGTCTGGAAGGCTTTTTTTATGATATGAATCAAAATATCCTTCTTCATTTAATTTTTGCTTAAGTGCTTCAAATTTTACATAGAGGTCTCCAAGACCTGCTTTTTCAATTTCCTCGCAATATATTTGAAAAGTGCCGTTTACAGTATAAACTGATAGTCTTCCTGTAACAACAACACTCATTCCATCTTCCATGATAAAATTCATATTTTGTGCATTACTTTTAAACATAACGCAATTTATTTTGCTTGTTTTATCCTTAAGAGAAAAATAAACATGGCCAGTAGAATGATACTTTAAATTAGAAATCTCCCCTTTTACAGAGAGATTATTTAATATAAAGTCTTTATCTAGAACTTTTTTTACATAATTGTTTACTTCTGAAACGCTTATAGTTCTTATCTTCATGATTACTTCACAGCCTCACAAACATTTTTCATTAAAAGTGTTGTAGTTAATGCACCTACTCCTCCTGGAACTGGAGTTACATAGCCTGCAGTATCAATGATTTTTTCTAAATCTACATCACCAGTTATTTTGCCATCAACAGAAGATGTTCCTACATCAATAACAATTGCTCCATCTTTTACATAGCTTTCATCTATGAATTTTGGTTTTCCAATTGCTACTACTAAGATATCTGCTCTTTTACAGACTTCCTTTAAATCCTTAGTCCTTGAATGACAGATGGTTACAGTACAGTTTTTTTCAAGTAAAAGGTTTGCCACAGGTTTGCCCACTATATTACTTCTGCCAATAACTACTGCTTCCTTGCCTTCTAGGTTTGTATTTAAGCTTTCCAG
>CAKVNP010000234.1 GCA_934777095.1 uncultured Clostridium sp.
ATATATAAATAAGAAAACTCTATTTTTTAGTAATAATTATGAAATATCTGATTTGAAATTAAGTATTGAAAATAGTGAATTTACTTATGAAAATGGTATTTATAAAGGGACAATAGTGACGAAAATAAATTATAAGATATCTAAAAAATTATTTTCATTGATTAGTGAACAAAATGAAGCAACATTTTTATTAAACATGCAGTATGAAGATAATAATTGGATTGTAACAAGTGGTGAGAAAATTACTGTTGAGGAATAACATAATCAACTTATAGCAAGTTTAGGAGAAAAAATGAAGAAAAAAGATATTATTAAATTATTTTCAATTATTATAGTAATTACATTAATGAGTAATAGTATAGCATTTGCTGTAGATAATGATTCTATTGAAAGTGAAATAAACGGTAACAATGAAAAAATAGAAGCCTTAGAGGATAAAAAGAATGAGATAAACCAGGAGATTTCTGAACAAGAGGAGATATTAACAAATTTACAGGATGAAATTAATAGCAAAAGTAAGGCTATTAATTCAATAAATGAGGAAGTGGATAAATATAAATTACAAGTATCTTCTCTTGAAGACGAAATTTGGAATATAAATTCAGAAATAGATAGTTTAGAGGCAGCAAGAATTGAAAAAGAAACAGCAGTGGCAGAATTAGAAGTGGCTGAAAAAGAAACTGAAGAAAAAATATCATATAGAATACGTACATATGCAAAGGTTAATTTTACTTATCAATATATTTATATGCTGGTAAGTAGTAAAAGTTTGTCTGAAGCGGTACAAGCTCTTGCTAAAATAACTAAAATTGTTGAAGAAGATAGAAAACTTATCGCTGAAGGAAAAGAGAAACGTAAGGAGATAAATAAAGAAAAGGAAAAGATAGCAGCCAATTTACAGAAACAGGAAGAAATGGCTAAGGAAATTAAAGATAAACAAAAAGAATTAGAAGTTGCGTTAAATGAACTTGAAATGGTACAAGCTAATCATGAAGTACAACTAGCAGAACTAAATGAACTTGAATCAGAAAAGAATGAGACATTAGCATCATTGGAAGGTGAAAGTAATGATGTTGAGGCACAGATAGAACAACTTACGATGTTTAATGCAGAACTGCAAGCACAATTAGATCAGTTGTTTGAACAAACTCAAAATCAAACACCTGCAGAACCAGATTATACTGAGGATGTTGAAGAAGATAATACAAATGATGCAGAAGAGGGAGAAGATAATAATTCTGGAGACAGTGAGCAAGGGCCAAGTGTAAATAATAGTGGATATATATGGCCAACACAGGGTGTAATTACTGAACCGTATGGTCCAAGAGTAAATCCAGTTACAGGAAATCCAGGGTTCCACCACGGAATAGATATTGGGGCACCATTTGGCACACCAATTTATGCATCAGCTGGTGGGACAGTAGCTTATGCCGGCTATTGGGGAGATTATGGTAATATAGTTATAATTAATCATCCAGAAGGTTCGCAAACATTTTATGCTCATTGTCAGTCAATATATGTTTCGGTTGGTGAGCAGGTATCACAAGGGCAGACAATTGGTGAAGTTGGTAGTACAGGGATGAGTACAGGACCGCATCTTCATTTTGAACTAAGAATAAATGGATCATCAGTAAATCCGCTAAGCTATATATCATAATACAAAAAATCTATACATAACTGAACCTTTTGAGGCAAAGATAAAATTATAGAGAAATTAATATACTTTTAAGGTATACTAAAGTATGGTAGATAATTTAGGAGGCGAGGTTATGGAAAAGAAAGATATATTAAAAGATACTCCAGAGTATGAAGATTATGATAAAAATGAAGTTAATCTAACTATTGAAGAAATGAGAGAATTAGGACTTTTGAAGTGTTCAGGAGGATGCTGTAAGGGAAAAGGTTCTTGTAATAAATCAAAACCTTGCTGTAAAAGTGATAAAGATTTAATTTTGATAAAGTAATATTATTGGAGGAAAGAAATGGGTAGGCCTAGTATATTTAGTAAAGATTATGAAAAGATAATGAGAAGAAGAAGAAGAAGGTTTACTATAATTACTATAATATTAGTATGTATAGTAGGAGTAGCAGCTTTTAAAGCTGTAAACTATGATTATTCAGCTCTAAAAGATAGATTGCAGAAGTGGGTTAATGAACCTAGTAACATTGAAAACAATAATGAAGGAGCACAAGTTGTTGATAGTGCAGATCAGGAACAGCCACCTAAAGAAACAGAGGACAATAGCTTGTTAGAAGAACCACAAGTAGAAAAGGATGTATATCTTGATGTTGATTTTAATGGAACTAAAATAAGCTTTAAAATAGAAGAAGATACTAATGATGAATTAGCTAAAGATAATAGTGCAGTCACTAATAATACTGGAGATACAAATAATATTACCAATAGTGAAGAAGAAAAAAATCAAGGTTCAAACGCAGTACAAGAAAATATTGCTGATAAGGCAAAGAAAATAACAGCTGTAAAGGAAGTACCAGCAGGTTTTGTGGTTGAAATAAGTAGTACAGGTAAAAAGGCACTTGTTTCAGATAGCAACCAAAATCTATATGTTGTTGATCCAGCAGGAGAGGTAAAAAATACTACTCTAGCACAATATGTTGCACCAGATGGTGAAGTATTTGAAAAAGAAGCTGTTAGAAATACTTATCAAGGATACTTATGGAGCATATCACCCAAATTTATCAGTGATGAAAAGATAGCGTATATAAGCAATATACCTTACTTTGGAAGTGATTTGAAAAAATATATTTCAGTAGTAGAGCTTAATACAAATTCACATATAATATTATGGGGTTCAAAGGGGACAGAAATCACTTTTGGAGGAATGCAGGAAAAAGGATTAGAAGTTCAAATTGATGGTAATAGCTGCTTCATTGATGCAAATGGTGACCTTGTTTATTAAAAAGGAATTTTATTGAACAAATATTTGAAAATATTAGGCTTTATATGTTATAATGTCTTAGTTGTATTAAGTAACAAGAGATACTAATTGTAGGAGGAATATACAATGGAAGCTAAAATGGAAAAAATCGACGTTAACGTTGTTAAATTTGAAGTAAAGGTTGAGGCAGCAAAGTTTAATGAAGCTTTAACAAGAGCATATAAGAAAAATGTTAAACATTTCAATGTGCCAGGATTCAGAAAAGGTAAAGTTCCTATGAACGTAGTTAAAAAATACTATGGAATAGAAGTACTTTTAGAAGATGCAGTTAACTTTGCAATTGAAGGATCATATCCAGAAGTATTAAGAGAAAATAGCATAATTCCTGTAGACTATCCAAAAATAGACGTTTTAGAAGCTGGTGAAGGAAAAGATTTCGTTTATACTGCTGAAGTAACAGTTTACCCAGAAGTTGAACTTGGAGAATATAAAGGATTAAACGTAGAAAAGAAGACTATCGAAGTAACTGATGAAGATGTTGCTAAGAAGTTAACTGAAATGCAAGAAAAGAACGCTAGAATTGAAACTAAAGAAGAAGGAACAGTTGAAAAAGGAAACATAGCTGTTATAGATTTTAAAGGATTCATCGATGGTGTTGCATTTGAAGGTGGAGAAGGCCATGACTACTCTTTAGAAATAGGTTCAGGATCATTCATAGATAACTTTGAAGATCAATTAGTTGGAGCTAAAGCTGGAGATGAAGTAGAAGTAAATGTTACTTTCCCAGAAAACTACGGTAAAGAAGAATTGAACGGAAAAGCTGCTAAATTCGAAGTTATTGTTAAAGAAATAAAAGCTAAAGAAATACCAGCTTTAGATGATGAATTTGCTAAGGAAGTATCTGAATTCGATACATTAGCTGAATTAAAGGAAGATATAACTAAGAAATTAGAAGAAAGCAATAAAAATACAGCAGAAAGAGAATACGAAGAAGCTTTATTAGCAGCAGTAGTTGCTAACGCTAAAATGGATATCCCAGCTGTAATGGTAGAAAAAGAAATCGATGCTATGCTTCAAAACTTAGCACAAAGATTACAATACCAAGGATTAAGCTTAGAACAATACTTCCAATTCACTGGAACAGATGCTGCAAAGACAAGAGAATACATGAAGGAAAATGCTGAAACTAAAGTTAAAACTGATTTAGTTTTAGGAGCTATAATCAAAGCTGAAAACATGGAAGCTACAGAAGAAGAATTAAAAGCAAAAGCAGAAGAAGTTGCTCAAATGTATGCAGCAAATGATGAAAAAATGGTTGAGTTATTATTAACTAACCAAAGAGCTGCTTTAGAAGCTGACGTAATAAATGGAAAAGTTATAAATTTCTTAAAAGAAAATAACTAAATATTATAAAAAGTGAATTGCCAGAAGAAATTCTGGCAATTCTTAAAATATAGATTAACAAATTAATGTAAATTAGATATAATTTAATTATAATTACTTTTATTATTTTGGATATATTAAATAAAGAAGGGTTATAAGAGAAAAGGAGGGAGCAAAATGAGTTTAGTTCCAATGGTTGTTGAACAAACCGGAAGAGGAGAAAGGTCTTACGATATATTTTCAAGGCTTTTAAAGGATAGAATTATAATGTTAAGC
>CAKVNP010000235.1 GCA_934777095.1 uncultured Clostridium sp.
GCGCTATATGAAGGAATTTAAAAAATATGAGCAAGAGGTTATGGAAAAAAACAGCTATATTTTTGAAAATTATTTCGTAAACTTTATGTATAATAACCTATTTCCGTTTTCAGAAAGTGACGATGCCTTTGAAGGATATATTATGTTTCTTATGAGATTTGCGTTTATTAGGTTTTATCTAGTGGGAATGTATTTTAATAAACAAGAAGATTCTCCAGAAAATATAATAAAGTTCATTCAGATATTTGCCAGAGATATAGAACATGATAAAAGCTTTATACCTAAATTATTAAATTATATAATTGAAAATAAATATGATAATAAGGAGTTTATTAATAAACTTTTATAGAAAGACAGCAGCGTAGATTTTTATCTAGCGCTGTTTTTTTATGTAACAGATAGCATTAAATCGATTCTTTTTTAAAATTAATATCATTTAGATATTAGTTTTTTTGATTAAGTTAAAAGTAGCGTATTACATAAAATGGTAAAAGTGATATAATAAATATGTGAAGATTTTACAGATTAATTTAATATTTAGGGGTGAAAAGAATGTATAAAGTTGAACTAAAAGAATTAGGGAAAGATAAGGCAGAAATTTGTGAAATAATTAAAACCTTGTCTTACAAGGAATTAATAAAACTTGTATCTCCTTATGTAAAAGAAGAGCATTTATCTTTTTCTGTACCAAATTATGATCTTAGTGGTTCTCATTGGGGATATATTTTTTCAGGAGAAAAACATGTAGGTCAAATAAAGATAACAGATTTGATGGATGTTTAAAAAGTTTTAGGAATTTGGACAAGATACTGCTATTAAAAATAGTAATTTTTATTGCCCTGATTAAAATACTTGCTGATGTAAAAATCCCTAAGAAGAATTCCCTGAGAGCTTTATGGGGGTTTATACATTGGAGTATACATAATAGATTTTAATTTTTTGATACTCTTAAATAAAAACATAGATAATTATATAATTTCAGAGGAAGGCGTGAGTTAAATAATGAAGCTGTCAGATTTGGATATTGGTAAAGATGCAGTAATTGAATCAGTAAATTGCAATGAAATTTCATTAAGAAAGCATATCTTAGATATGGGATTAACACCTGGAACAGAAGTAACGCTAGTCAAGATTGCCCCGATGGGGGATCCAATGGAAATAAGGGTAAGGGGATATGAACTTACCCTTAGGAGAGATGATGCAGATTTTATAGAAATCAAGGATATACACAATGCCCATGAGATAAAGGTCAAGAAATGTGAGAATGATTTGCAGGATCATCCGGGCATGGGAGAAGTTAAAACATACCATGTAAGAAAACGTGGAGAAAAAATAGGCGATGATGAATTAATTACGTTTGCTTTAGCCGGCAACCAAAATTGTGGGAAAACTACACTATTTAATAGATTAACAGGCCTTAATCAGCATGTAGGTAACTTTCCAGGAGTTACTGTAGATCGTAAGGATGGCAATATTAGAAACTATCCTAATACAAACGTAACAGATCTTCCCGGAATATATTCATTATCACCATATTCAAGTGAAGAAATAGTAACTAGGGAGTTTTTGCTTAATGAAAGACCTCGTGGAATTATAAATATTGTGGATGCAACTAATATAGAAAGAAATTTATATTTAACAATGCAGCTTATTGAATTAGATATACCGATGGTACTTGCCTTAAATATGATGGATGAAGTAAGAGAAAATGGTGGTACAATCATGATTAACAGGCTTGAAGAAATGTTAGGCATTCCTGTAATACCTATTTCTGCAGCGAAAAATGAGGGAATTGATGAACTTATTGAACATGCTGTCCATGTAGCAAAATATAGAGAACGTCCAGGACGGATGGATTTCTGCAGTTATGACGGTGATGATGATGGTGCAGTTCATCGATGTATCCACGCTATAACACATTTAATTGAGGATCATGCAAAACGCGCCAAAATTCCAGTAAGATTTGCTGCAACGAAGCTGGTTGAATCTGATAAGCTTATACTTGATGCATTAAAGATGGATGAAAATGAAAAACGTATGTTGAGGCATATTATTATACAAATGGAAGAGGAAAGTGGTAGTGATAGGCAGGCAGCTCTTGCGGACATGCGATTTGATTTTATAGAAAGGTTATGCGAAGATACGGTAGTTAAACCTCATGAAAGCAGAGAGCATAAAAGAAGCCAGGCTATCGATAAAGTACTTACTGGCAAATATACAGCAATACCTATGTTTTTAGTTATTATGGGAGTTATCTTCTGGCTTACTTTTAGTGTAATTGGAAAAGCACTTTCTAATTTGATGGATATTGGTATAGGCTGGCTGATTGAGGTATGTGATAAAGGGCTGACCATGTATGGGCTTAACCCAATAGTACATTCATTACTTATTGACGGTGCTTTTTCTGGAGTTGGCAGTGTTTTAAGCTTTTTGCCTGTAATAGTTGTATTATTTTTCTTTTTATCTATTTTAGAAGACAGTGGATATATGGCAAGAATTGCGTTTATTATGGACAAGCCGTTAAGAAAAATAGGTTTATCAGGACGTAGTTTTGTACCGATGCTTATTGCCTTTGGCTGTTCTGTTCCAGCAATAATGTCTACTAGAACTCTTCCATCTAATAGAGATAGAAAGATGACTATTGCACTTACTCCTTTTATGAGTTGTTCAGCAAAACTACCTATTTATGCGCTACTTACTGCGGCATTTTTTCCTAAGCATGGCCCAATAGTTATTATCAGTCTTTATTTATTAGGGATTATTGTTGGTATTTTATTTGCATTTATACTTAAGTCAACAAAGTTTAAAGGAAATCCAGTACCTTTTGTTATGGAACTGCCTAATTATCGTATGCCAGGTTTAAAAAGTGTATTTAAGTTAATTGGAGATAAGGCCAAGGATTTTATTACTAGAGCATTTACAATTATTTTTATCGCATCAATTATAATATGGTTTTTGCAAAGTTTTGATTTAAGGCTTAATCCAGTTACTGATTCATCTAACAGTTTGCTGGCTATTTTAGGTAGTTTAATTGCTCCTATCTTTGTACCATTAGGTTTTGGTGATTGGAGAATTTCCACAGCTTTAATTACAGGTTTTACTGCTAAAGAAAGTGTTGTAAGTACTTTAACAGTATTGTTAGGGGGGAACACAGAAGCACTAGGAACATTATTTAAGCCATTTACTGCCTTTGTATTTTTAGTTTTTACGCTTTTATATACACCATGTATTGCAGCAATAGCCTCAGTAAAGCGAGAGTTAGGGAAAAAATGGGCTATACAGATTGTCATTATGCAGTGTGTAATTGCCTGGCTGGCTGCTTTTGCTGTAAGTTTAATTGGTAGAGTATTTCGAATCGCTTAAGGAGTAATGGAATGAATTTGTTTACTATTATCGTATCGGGATTAATATTATTATGGATAATTATCGCAGTCAGGTATATCCATTATAATAAAAATAATAAATGTGGTGGTAACTGCAAGGGGTGCGGGAAAAATTGCCCTTACAAATAAAATGTAATAAATAGGAATAAATAATAAAAACTTGAAAATTTTACAATAAAAGAGTAGAATGTAGTTGTAATGATAAATTTTATTTAAATCAAATTAATTAAGTTAGTTACTTGTTAAAATGATGATATCAATAAGTTTTCTAATAACGTAGAGTAATTCTTAGTAAGCAGAAACTTTCCTTAAATAAAATGTAAGCTATAAACTACAGACTTATAATAAATATTATCTAGCAGTACATGGATAATATTTTCTGCAATTAGTTTAGATTTGTTGAGCTAAGTTTCTTTATGAGACTTAGCTTTTTTTATGGAGAAAAAGGAGTGAAGAGATGAAAATAGCAGTAATAAGTGCCATCCTTGAGGAGGCTAATGAAAGTCAAAGTGAATTTAATAAAATAGTGGCACAATTTAGAGGTAATATTAGAGGAAGAATGGGAATACCTTTTCCAGAAGGAGTTACTGTAGTTACAATAACTGTAACAGGTGAACTTGATGAAATTAATTCATTAACTGGGAAAATAGGCAATATAAAAGGGGTAAGTGTGAAGACTTCCATAGCAAAAAAGGAGCTTCAGTAGCTTTGGAGGTAAAAAGTCTGATAGATAAACTATCAAAAAATAATTATTTAAATAAAGAAGAATTATTATACTTATTGAATAATATGAATGATTATCATAAAAATTATTTATTCCAAAAATCAAATGATACTAGAAAGAGATTTTATGAAAATAAGGTTTATTTAAGAGGTTTAATAGAAATAAGTAATTATTGTATCAGAGATTGTATGTATTGTGGAATAAGAAAAAGTAACAGTAAAGCACAAAGATATCGATTAAGTGAAGAAGAAATAGTAAGTTGTGCAGTTAAAGGAGACGAGCTTGGATATAAAACTATTGTTCTTCAAGGCGGGGAGGATCCTTATTTTTCGGATGACATATTAGCAGATATCATTAGGAAAATTAAGACGAAGCTGCCTGATAACGCAATAACACTTTCCCTGGGAGAACGTAGTTTTAAATCATATAAGAAATTATATGATGCTGGTGC
>CAKVNP010000236.1 GCA_934777095.1 uncultured Clostridium sp.
ATTAAGAGAATTGTTTATTCAACTTACCAGGCTGTTTCAGGTGCTGGCATGCAGGGAATCTTAGACTTAGAAGATGGCTTAAAAGGAGCTGCTCCTAAGAAGTTTCCATATCCTATTGCAGGGAATTGCCTTCCTCATATAGATGTATTTATGGATAATGGTTATACAAAAGAAGAAATGAAAATGGTTAATGAAACTCATAAAATCTTACATGATGATGATATCAAAATCACTGCTACCTGCGTAAGAGTTCCAGTATTAAACTGCCATGGTGAAAGTGTCAATATTGAGCTTAACTCTGAATTTGAACTTACTGATATCTTTAAGCTTTTTGAAACAACTGAAGGTTTAACTGTATATGATAATACTAAGGAACTTGAATACCCTACTCAACTACAGGTTTCTGGAAAAGATGATGTCTATGTGGGCAGAATCAGAAGAGATTTCAGCGTAGACAACGGCTTAAATTTATGGGTAGTGGCGGATAACATCCGAAAAGGAGCTGCTTTAAATGCTATTCAGATAGCAGAATTATTAATTAGTAATAAATAATGGAGGATATAAAATGTCTATATTTAAAGGATCAGGAGTTGCACTAGTTACACCTTTCACGGAAACTGGTGTAGACTACGCAAAGCTTGAAGAACTATTAGAATGGCACATATCAGAAGGAACTGATGCCATTATAATTTGTGGAACTACTGGTGAAGCTACCACAATGACTGATAATGAAAAGAAAGAAGTTATTAAATTCACCATTGAAAAGGTTAATAAAAGAATTCCTGTCATCGCAGGAACAGGCTCTAATAATACACAAGCTGCCATAGAGGCTAGCAGATATGCTGAATCTGTAGGAGCTGATGGTATTTTAGTAATAACTCCTTACTATAATAAAACAAATAAAAAGGGATTATTTAAACACTTTGAAGCTATTAATAATGCTGTAAATATTCCTATGATTCTTTATAATGTTCCATCCAGAACAAATGTTAATATCACTCCACAAGACTTAGTAAAACTATGTACTTTATCAAATGTAAAAGCAATTAAAGAAGCAAGCGGAGACCTTACACAAATCGCTGAAATGAAAGCTTTATGCGGTGATAAAATGGATATTTATTCTGGTAATGATGATCAGATAGTTCCTATCTTATCTCTAGGAGGAATCGGGGTAATATCTGTACTAGCTAATGTTGTACCTAAAGAAGTTCATACTATTGTTGCTTCTTATTTTAATGGAGATACAAATAAATCTTTAGAATTATTCTTAAAATTCCTTGAACTAAACAAAAAATTATTTATAGAAACAAATCCTATTCCAGTTAAGACTGCCTTAAATTTAATGGGCAAAGAAGTTGGTCCATTAAGACTTCCTCTTTACGAGATGGAAGACAGTAATAAAGAGATCTTAATAAAAACTCTTAAGGATTATAACCTTTTATAACTTATAAATTCAATTATATAGTTGGATTATAGATTGGAGACATTGACAATGATTAATATAGTTTTAAATGGATGCTGTGGAAAAATGGGTACTATGATTCGTAATACCCTTCCACAATTCCCAAACCTTAATATAATTGCAGGAATTGATAAATATCCTAGCGATGAGCCATTTCCTGTTTTTAAATCGATTGAAGAATTAAATATTGAATATGATGTTTTATTAGATTTTTCTAGAGCAGAAGCTTTAAATGATTTATTAGCATTAACTAGAAAGACAAAGAAGCCTTTGGTTTTATGTTCCACTGGTTATTCCGAAGAAGATTTAGCCTTAATAAAAAAAGAAAGCGAAAGCTTACCATTATTTAAATCTGCTAATATGTCTCTTGGAATTAACTTGATTAATTCATTACTAAAAAAAGTAGTACCTCTTCTTTATTCAAATTATGATATTGAAATAATTGAAAAACACCATAATCAAAAGGTAGATTCTCCAAGTGGTACTGCTGTACTGCTTGCTGATACAATAAAAGATTCTATTCCCGAAGAAACTAACTTTGTCTATGGGCGTGAAGGATTAAAGAAACGAGAAAAATCTGAAATAGGAATTCATGCTGTAAGAGGCGGTTCTATTGTTGGAGATCACGAAGTAATCTTTGCTGGTACTGGTGAAGTTATCGAATTAACTCATAAGGCAATTTCTAGAGAAGTATTTGCTGTAGGTGCCTTAAAAGCATGCAGCTTTATGGCTGGAGTAACTAAACCAGGCTTATATGATATGAATGACGTACTGAACCTATAACCTAAGGGACGGTTAACAACTTTAAATCTAGGGGACGGTTAACAACTTTTTGACTGGTAAAAAGTTGTTAACCGTCCCCTTACTTGTCCTAGAATAATGTAAACAAATTAGTACATACTAAACTTGTACTCAATAACAAAGGAGGTATATTTAGATTTATGACAAAAGATAGCCAACCTGATAATAAAAAGGCTCGTATGGAAAAATGTAACTATCAAACTCCTATAACAGAAGAAGGTCATAATCATAATCCAAATTTAAAACATAAATCTGTTAAGCGCCAAGGTGTTTCTAGCAAACATTTTAATCCTGCTGGTAATTAGTGTTATTTTTTCTTATACTCCATTAGATATATTGACTAATCAATATATTTGGTCAATATAATTTTCCATTTAAGTACTTCCAGAATACTTCATACTTTAAAGGGACGGTTAACAACTTTTATTACTAAAAGTCATTAACCGTCCCTAACTATATATTAATAAATTATGAGGCAAAAATTAATTAACCGTCCCTACATTGTCCTGAATTATTCTTTGTAGGCTGTTTTAACTGTTACTTGTCCTAATGCTGAGTAAATAACACCTTTTACATTTGGTTGTGCAGCATTTACACTTGTGTAATAGTAAATTGGTAAAACTGGCATTTCATCCATTAAGATATCTTCTGCCTTTCTCATCATTTCTGCTCTCTTATCAACATCTGTTTCCACCTTAGCTTGTGCTATTAATGAATCATATTCAGGATTGCTGAATCCTGCATCATTATTTCCTCCACCAGTTACCCACATATCTAAGAATGTCATTGGATCTGTATAGTCAGCAATCCATCCATGTCTAGCAATTTCATATTCGCCATTTTGTCTTGTATTAACAAAAACTGCCCATTCTTGGTTTGTTAATTCTACATTAACACCTATTTGTGCCCAGCTTTGTTGGATTACTTCACAAATATCTTTGTGCGCACCTTCAGAGTTATACATTAATTCAAGTGTTGGTAATCCTTCTCCATTTGGATAGCCTGCTTCAGCTAATAATTCCTTAGCCTTTTCAAGATCTGGTGTTTCTGCATTGTAATACTCCTTATCAGCAAAATCATTTCCATCAGGATTCATAATTCCTTTTGGTACAAAGCTATATGCAGGAACTTGGTCACCCTTAGTTACCTTTTCTACTATTCCCTTTCTATCTATTGCAATACTTAATGCTTGTCTTACTAACTTATTCTCTAAAGCCTTTTGAACCTCTTCTGGATATGAATCATTTTTACCTACATTAAAGCAAAAGAAGTAAGTTCCTAAGTAAGGATGAATAGTAACTAAACCTTCATTTTTACCATTTTCAATTTCTTCAGTTGGTACAGAGTTAATCATGTCAAATTCACCAGATTTTAATGAAGCATATGCTGTATCATCTTCACCGATAAATGTATATTTAACTGTATCTAATTTAACTGAATCTGCATCCCAGTACTCATCATTCTTTTCATATACATAGCTGTCCTTCATGTTATATTCAGTCAATTTAAATGGTCCATTACAGACAATAGCATCTGGGTCCATTGCCCAGCCATCTGGATCAGCAGTAACTATATCTTCTCTTAATGGCATCAAAGTTGGAAATGCAGTTAATGCTTCAAAGTATGAAGTTGGGGATTCTAAAGTTACTTCTAATGTATAATCATCAATAACTTTGATTCCTAAGTCTTCAACAGCAGCTTCTCCATTATAGTATTTTTCTGCATTTTTAATATAGAACAATTGATAAGAATATTCAGCTCCAGTACTCTTAGTTAATGCTCTAATCCATGAATAAGCAAAATCTCCTGCAACTACCGGTTTTCCATCTGACCACTTACCATCCTTTCTTAAATGGAAAGTATAAACTAAGCCATCCTCTGACTCATCTACACTTTCAGCAGCAGCTGGCTGTGGTGTATCAGTTTCATCTAGTCTCATTAATCCTTCAAAAGAATTTACAATTATTGTTCCTCCGTCGACAGTAGTATTTAATGTAGGATCGATAGTTTCTGGTTCTGCCCCGACATTAAAAACCAAATCCTGTGCTACTGCTGAATCGCTTCCTCCATTAGATTCTTTCTTTTCGTCACTTCCACATCCCATACAAAATGACATTGCTAATGATGATGCTACTGCAACTGCGCAAAGTTTTTTTAATTTTGATTTTCTCATATTTACTCCCCCTATATCTTATTGTTAGTGTAAAGTTTATTACACTATTTCTTTTAAAATTTCTATATATATCAAGGTTTCGCAAGTTTTTTTGTATAAAAAAACAACGACCCCCTAATTT
>CAKVNP010000237.1 GCA_934777095.1 uncultured Clostridium sp.
GAAAAATATCCTTTTACTACTGCAACTTTACCTTTATGCTCTAAAACATTTATATCTGCAAAATCCCATGTTAATGGTCCTTGTTCTCTTCCTAAGATATCTTCTGGATCTTCAATTGCAACTCCTTTACAATCTAATCCATAGAATATTCCTGATATAGGTTCTAATGCCTCACTTTTTGTTATAACTCTAACCTCTATCCACGTTCCATTCATGAAAATCATCCTTTCTTTTATCTACTTTGACTAATACTATATTTTACACGTTAAATCTATTAAAGTCTACAAAAAAAGATAACCTACTACAATTCTTTTGCTTAAAACAGGCTATCTTTACTAATCTACATATATACTTCTTATTTATTATCCAATAATAACATTTGTTTTATATTTCTTATCTTTCACTTTTTTTATTGCCGCATTTTCTGCCACTGCTCCATTTGCCAGATTATAAACCATTGAATTACAAAAAATAAACAGCATGCCTACCTGTGGTGCATACAAAGGGCAATCCACCAATCCTTGAATTACTATCATCACATTTACTGCAATAAAAAGCGTGCCTAATTTTTCATTTCTATTATATATTTTAGCCAAATCCTTAAACAGCCTTAACTTAATATATAGATATATAACTAAGCCTACTGCTCCAGCTCCCACCACCAGTGAAAGCCACATATTATGAGAATGTATTACATTTCCATTATGATACATAAATTCTGCACCATGAATCAATGTACCTAAAGAACCCCAGCCAAAGAAAGGTTTTTGTCTAAACATTTCTATAGAGCCTACCCATATATCATACCTTGAATTAAACGAGCCTACCAATTCATCTGCAACAGTGATGGATTTTGCCATCTTCTGTACTATTCCAAATAAAAAAACCAAAAAAATTATTGACAAAATTGTCATCAAAACTTTCCGCAGGCTTATTTCTTTATTAAAAAGCAGGTATGCGCCAGTAGATATAATTAAAGAAATAAAAGCTCCACTTGATTCTGTCAGCATTAAAGCTACTGTAATAAGTACAAGCAGCAAATCATATTTTTTTCTATTTTTTATATCTGCCATAGATTTTAAATAAATCAATATTAAAATATTAGCTCCAAACCACGCTCCTGCCATATTAGGATTGCCATAAAGACTGAACACTCTATGCTGTCCTTTCCCTAACAATACAAATACTACCTTTTCTATAATACCTATCACTGCTGAAACACCTGTGAAAATGACTTGATACTTTAAAGCCTTATACATTTTATTTTTCTTTTTAAAATAACCCTGTCCTAGTATAAACGCTGAAAAATACATTAAAAGTAATAATGCTCCCCCAAATGATAAAATACTTCTATTAACAACAGAACTTATAATATACCAAAGAAATAATAGTAAAAGGCCATAATTCCAATAATTTTTTTCTACCTTTAATGTACCTTTTATGATCCTATACACTCCATATACTCCTGGTATAACTGCTGTAATTGGAGAAAGAGTAATCATTCCTATAAAAAAAATCATAATTACCACCATTACGACTGCCGATTACTTCTACAGCCTTGTTCTTTCTTCATCTATTACTAACCTTCACACTTTCATTATTTCCCACTTTATATACACTTATTCTAAGTTAATTACGAATTATGAATTACGAATGATAAAAGTATGTACAACTCCAAAAACTACAAATTTAATTAATAATCTTTATCTCCTAAATAAGCTATCTAGCTAAAAGTTTTAAACTCACTTCGTTCAGACAATAAAACTTTTTAACGCTATATACCTTATTCAAAAGATAAGATTCTAGAATTAAATTAGATGTTTTTTACGTTATACATACTTTATCCCATTTGTCATAAGGTAGAAATCCCTTAGGGGATTCCTATAAAAATATATTCCCTGAGACTCCTGAGGAGTTTCCACCACAATTCATCATTCATCACTCATAATTCATAATTTTAAAAAAGGTTGTATATCAAGTATTATTGCTTGATATACAACCTTTTTTTATTTTTGATACTTAGCAATTAAGAACTTTGTTTTTATTCCTTGTTCAGTAAACATTTTTTCGTGTTCTGTAACTACATTTCCTTCAAAGCCGCTGTTATGTAAATCTCTAGTAAGATAAGTGACTTCTATGTTGCTTTCTTTAAAGTATTCTAATGATTCTTCAAATAATTCATCATCATCAGTCTTGAACCATATTTCAGCTCCATCTACCATGAATTTTTTATAGTTTTCTAATTGTCTTGTATGAGTTAATCTTCTCTTCTTATGTCTATCCTTTGGCCATGGATTACAGAAGTTTATGTATATTCTTTCAACCTCATCTCCATCACCTATCATATTATCAATTATCGCTATTTCTTGAGACATTAAAGCAACATTATTTATTTCATGTCCTTTTTTCTCATAAGCAGCTTCTATATTTCTTTTAGCTAGTACTAATACTTCATCTTTAATATCTATTGTGATGTAATTTATATCTGGATGTTCTGAACCATGTACAGCCATAAATGTACCTTTTCCACATCCTAATTCCATATATATAGGCTTATCATTACCAAAGAACTCTTTCCATCTTCCTTTGTATTCACTTGGTTTTTGTATGAAGAATTTACAAGCTTCTAATTCAGGTCTAGCCCATGGCTTTTTACGCATTCTCATATTAATTCACTCCAACTCATCTATCATTAATAATTAATTTTATTTACTTACTTTATCCTAAATTAATTATACAGATTTATAAGTTTATTTCAATGGTAAAGTAAGCATAATATAATTTAGCGCATTATTATGATTACCTTACTTTCTTTTATTCAGAAAATGAAAAGTGTACTTAATAACTAAGCACACTTTATTTGTTAAGCACTATATTTACTTAATATTTCTTTAAAGCCATCTATATTATTTTTGATATAATCTCCAAAGCATTCATTATTATCATTTAATGTTTTTGCTAAATCAAGCATAAATTCTGGAATATCTCTCCTTAAGATATCTCCACAGTTAGTGCCTAATCTTGCAGAACCTTCTTTGAAGCAGCCATCCACATAAGTTTCAAAGCATTCTAAAAGTTCGCCATCAACTCTTTTCATTTTACCTGTAAAACCAATTTCACCTACCTGATGGACTCCACAGGAATTTCCACAGCCAGAAAAATATACTTTTGGCAGGCGCGATGTATCATTGCAGTTATCCATTACATATCCTAGCATTTCACGAAGAACTTCCTGACTCTCACATACTCCCATCTGACATGTAGGCACTCCAATACAGGAAATACTCTGCTGGAATGAATCAACTCCACCCATTCCTTTTGTTACCTCTAATACATCTTTAGCTTCATTTCCATCAAGGTTCCTAAAATATACTCCTTCAGTCATAGATAGCCTTATTTCAGGAGCTTTACACGTTTCTAAGGTATAAATTATCTTCTCTATGTCACTTAAGCTTATCTGGCCTCCTACTGGATGTAGATAAACACTATATAATCCTTCCTGTTTTTGTTCTATTAACCTTTCATCTTTTATATCTATTTTAACTCCCGGCTTATTATATATAATATCTTCACATTCAATATCTAAGCCGCCTCTTGCTTTTGCCTCTTCAATATGCTTTTTATAACATTCCAAGAATCCTTCTTCACCTAATTTATCAACTATATATCTTATACGTGCCTTACCTTTATTTTCATAATTACCTTCTGCCTTAAACATTTCAACCATTGCTTCAACGTAATACAATACTTCATTTGGCTCAATAAGCTCTGGATATATCAAGGCAAGTTTAGGATTTCTTCCTAGCCCACCGCCAGCATATACCCTGAATTTCTTTTGCCCGCCATCCATTACAGCCATAAAACCTAAATCCTGTATAGTACAGTGTGCTGTATCTTCTGCTGAGTTAGAAAAAGATACCTTTAATTTTCTAGGCAGATGATAAGAAGTTATTCTATTCATAAAGTAATTGCCAACTTCTACTGCGTATTGAGTTACATCAAAAGCTTCACCTTTTTCTACTCCAGATAATGGTGATAGTGCCACATTCCTCGGAAAATTACCACCAGCGCCTCTTGTATATATATTATGATCCAGCGCTTCTTTCATAAGATCACATATTTCGTCAATAGACAAGCCATGGTATTGTATTGCCTGCCTAGTTGTTAAATGTAATCCCCCTAAATTAAACTTTTTTGCCCATTCATACATCTGCTTAAGCTGATCAAGCGCTATTATTCCTGAAGGGATTCTAATCCTAATCATAAATTCCTTTTGATCCCTATGAGCATAAACTCCCATTCCGCCTGATATACCCTTAAAATCCATTTTTGAAATCTTTTTTTCTAAAAATTCTTTCCCTTTTTCCCTAAATAGTTCAATTTCACTATAAAGTTCTTTTTTTATTTCTTCCATAGCTGTTTCTCCTCATAATAATTTATAATTTTAATATTCCAATATCTATATTTAAATATTCAAATTTAAATTCTAAATAAATTGTTCATACACTCTTAAAT
>CAKVNP010000238.1 GCA_934777095.1 uncultured Clostridium sp.
GAACTCTATATACACAGTATATTACCTTCTGAGCATCAATAGTCCTATCTATACGCTCTCCATCGCTTTCACAATTACTACAATTATTGCAATGTCCTTCATATTCTTCACCAAAATAATTTAAGATATATTTTCGATAACACTCTTGTGTATATATTAAATTAATCATAGTCTGCAGCTTTTCATACTCATTCTGCTTTCTTTCTGGATCATTAGTTCCTATATCAATTATATATCTCTGAGTCTGGACATCTGCTGGTGAAAACAACATTATACACTCACTGTCGCCACCATCTCTACCGGCTCTCCCTATTTCCTGATAATATCCCTCTATGTTTTTAGGCATATTATAATGTATTACATATCTTATATTTGGCTTATCAATTCCCATTCCAAAAGCATTAGTTGCTACAATTATATTTGCTCGGTCATAAATAAAGTTCTCCTGAGCCGATTTTCTTTCTTCATCTGATAAACCGGCATGATATTTTTCAGCATTAATTCCATTAGTTATCAACATATCATATATTTTATCCACATCTTTTCTTGTTGAGCAGTAGATTATTCCTGATGAATCTATATTATTTTTTATATATGTCAATAAATAAACTTTCTTAACAACAGCTTTTTCAACTACAATTTTTAAATTATTACGATCAAATCCCGAAATAAAAACCTTCGGATTTTTTAGTTTTAGTAAATCTACTATATCAATTCTGACTTCTTTAGTTGCTGTAGCTGTAAATGCTGTTACTATTGGTCTTTCAGGAAGCATTTCAATAAATCTGCTTATTTTTCTATAACTGCTTCTAAAATCATGACCCCATTGAGATACACAGTGGGCCTCATCTACTGCAATTTGAGCTATTTTAACTTTAGTTATTAAATTTACAAATTCATTTGAAAGTAATCTTTCTGGCGCCACATAAAGGATTTTTATTTCTTCTTTAATTATTTTAGCTAATATGTTGTTTATCTCAGGCATACTTAAAGACGAGTTAATGTATGCTGATTTAATTCCCATATTGTTTATGTTGTCAACTTGGTCCTTCATTAATGAAATTAATGGTGAAATTACTATCGTAATTCCTTCTAGCAGCATGGCAGGAATTTGATAACAGATTGATTTTCCCCCACCAGTAGGCATAATTGTAAGTACATCATTACCATTAATTATTTCTGTAATTATTTCTTCCTGCCTATCCCTAAATGAATCATATCCATAATATTCTTTTAATATTTCTAAAGCTGTGCTCATATTACTTTCTTCCCTTCATTATTTCTATCTAATAATTATAGACTATTAAATCCATTTTATTCAAACTTATGTTCGCTTTTTTACTAAATAAATGCTGGACAAATATTATATCCAGCATTTATATCATAATACATTTTATTTTATTTTTAAAACCTGTCCTGCATATATTAAATTAACATTGCTTATATTATTTAATGATGCAAGTGCAGCAACGGTAGTACCAAACTTAGCTGCTATCCCACCTAAAGTATCACCGCTCTGTACTGTATAATATTGAGATGTAGCTGTAGGAGCACCACCATTTATTTTTATTACCTGCCCTACATATATCATATCTGGATCTGCAATATTATTTATCCTGGCAAGTTCTGCTGCTGTAGTGCCATACCTTGCTGCAATCCCACTTAAAGTATCACCACTTTTAACTGTATAGCTGCTGTATTCAAAACTTGCTGAAGAACTCCCTGAAAATTTAATTATTTGTCCTACTGAAATTACATTAGGATTAGTAATGCCATTCCATTTTACAAGTTCCGCTACTGTTACGCCAAAATCAGCTGCTATTTCACTTAAAGTATCTCCACTTTTTACAGTGTAAGTTCCATCTGCATTTTTAGTTCTTTTTGTACTTCCTCCAGAACCAGCATCAACGCTTCCTCCTGAACTACCTGAACCAGCTGAACTGCTGCCTAAAAAAATCCCGTCTAAGAAATTATTCATATCAACATTTCCTGTTATTCCTGGAACACTTCCTGTATCTGAATATTGATGTCCTACATACTCCTGCCAGATTCCTCTAAGTGATGGAGTTTGTACATAATAATGTGCTACCCAAAGGCCATAATTTAGCAGTTTACGATCAGTTAAGTAATCACCTGCAAAATATGCTCCTGAATAAATCATACATTCTAATCCTAGCTGTTCTTTGACTCTATAAATAAATAGTAAAACTTGATTATTTATATCATTAACTACAGTTTCCACATCTATAACTGGCTTTATAGTCATTCTGTCCTTATACCTTGATATAACACTACAAAAGTAATCTGCTTCAGCAATGCCCTGTCCCCTAAAAAAATGATAAAATCCTACTTTTAGTCCTGCATTTAACGCTCCTTTAGCTTGATTATCAAAATATAAATTGGTATACATAGTACTTTCTGTAGCTTTAATTATGCATACATCTATTCCACTATTTTTAACTTTATTAAAATCTATATTATTTCCCTGATAACTTGAAATATCAATACCTTTCAAAATTGCCATAATCTCACTTGCCTCCTAATAATAATTTAGGCTGATAGAATCCTTATGATATATAATATATGCTGCAGCGGTCACCAGTGATATATTTAAATAAAATTATGTAAAAAAAAAAACTAGCAAGCATTGCTTACTAGTTCTCTTGGCAGGGGCAGTAGGATTTGAACCCACAACCAATGGTTTTGGAGACCACTACTCTACCGTTGAGCCATACCCCTAAGTTATACATTAAATTATACACTATTCTTACCCAAATTGCAATATTTTTATACTAATTTCTTATAGTTCTTTTCTTTTTCGTATATTTTGGATAGAATATAAGAAGACTTATGAAATATATAAAATATATTATTATTTTATAAAAGAAAGGAGATATTTATGATTTTTTCTGTTAATAGTATAGAAGAAACTACTGCCATTGGCGAAGCCCTTGGTAAAATGCTTAATGCAGGAGACATTATCTGCTTAACTGGCGATTTAGGGACTGGTAAAACTCATATTACTAAAGGTATTGCCAAAGGTTTAAATATAACTGACTATATTACAAGTCCAACTTTTACTATCGTAAATGAATATGATAATGGAAGACTTAAATTAAACCACTTTGATGTCTATAGAGTTTCTGATCCAGATGAAATATATGCAATTGGCTTTGATGATTATATATTTTCAGATGCTGTTTCAATAATTGAATGGGCTAATTATATTGAAGATATATTACCGCAAGACTACTTACATATTAATATAAAGAAGGACCTTGAAAAAGGTGAAACATTCAGAACCATTACACTTACTCCATATGGAGAAAGATATAATTATGTTAAGGAGCTAAAAATATGATAGTTTTAAGCATGGATTCATCATCCCTAGTTACAACAGTTGCCTTACTTAGGGATGAGCACTTATTAGGAGAATTTACTTTAAATTTTAAGAGAGAGCATTCAGTTATCCTTATGGAAAAAATAGAAATGCTTTTAAACGACTGTAACATTGATATTTCAGAAGTAGATGGCTTTGTGGTTTCTAAGGGACCTGGTTCATTTACTGGACTTAGAATAGGAATGTCAACCGTAAAAGGCTTAAGTATGGGAAGCAATAAACCATATGTAAGTATTTCAAGTCTTGATGCCTTAGCTTATTCATTAATTAACTTTAACGGAATAATCTGTCCAATAATGGATGCATTAAGAGATAGTGTATTTACAAGCATGTATAAAAATAATAACGGAAAACTTGAACAGATTTTAGACTATTCTGCATTATCACTTGTTGAGTTAGCCCAAAAATCTAATGATTTAAATTGTCCAATTATTTTTACAGGTGATGGTGTCTATAAGCATAAAGATTATATTAAAGAAAATATTCCTAATGCATTATTTGCTCCAAATCATTTAAGCGTAGTTAAAGCTTCTTCTTTAGCTGAGCTTGGAATGGAAAAATTAAAGAATGGCGAATTTGATGATATGAATTCTGCCCCACTTTATCTAAAGAAACCACAAGCCGAACGTGAACTAGAGCAAAGAATGAGGCTGCAAAATGGAAATTAGTTATAAGATTATGGATTCTTCTCATGTCCAAGGAATATATGAATTAAGTGCTAATTCTTTTCATATCCCTTGGTCTTTAGATTCAATTAAGGCTGAACTTACTAATAAATTAGCTAAATATGTTGTAGCTATCGATAAAGAAAATAATTCCGTAGCTGGTTTTGCTGGAATGTGGATTATTGCAGGTGAAGGTAATATTACTAACATTGCAGTAGCTGAAAATTATAGGCAACAAGGAATTGGCTATAACCTATTATTAGAATTAATAGACCTTTGTAAAAATAATGATTGCCCTGACTTAACGCTAGAGGTCAGAGTATCTAACAAGGCTGCTCAAAACCTTTATAAGAAAGCTGGCTTTGAAAACGAAGGAATACGTAA
>CAKVNP010000239.1 GCA_934777095.1 uncultured Clostridium sp.
AATAAATGATGCACTTCTTCAAATATCAGCAGAAGATACATTTTATTATTTAGTAGATTTATATGGTATGTATAGACTTCTTTTACCAGAAGATTATACAACGGATGAGGCAGATATTTTAGCTGCTAAATATAAAATAGCAGCAAATGCTAACTTTTCACAAATAGCAGCTAATGGTAAAAAAATTGTAGCAGACTTATTAAACCAATTCAGCTTAGAAGAAATTCGTAAGTATATGGTTATTAAAGATGCTATTTTTACACAAAGTTATGAAGGATATAAATCAGTAGTAATATCAAGCAGTATACAAAAAAATACAGCATTTATATTTTATCAATTATTAGATGAGCTTCCAGGAGTAGACGTTTCATTAAAGCCAGTTAGATATTATCCATTTAGAAGTTTAGCTTCACATATATTAGGTTACGTATCTACAATAGGTAGTACTGAAGAAGAAATCTATGAGTTAAAAGGATATGATTCATCTACTGATTTAGTTGGCGCAGGTGGAATTGAATCAGCCTTTGAAGAACAGTTAAAAGGTACTGATGGAGGTACGACAGTAAAGGTAAACTCTTCAGGAAGAATTACTGAAGAATTATTCCAATTAGAAACAAATGCAGGAAACAACGTTCACTTAACAATAAATAAAGATGTTCAATATGCTGCTGAACAGGCATTGAAGGATACATTAGAAAGAGTAGACCGAAGCGTTGTAAATTATGACTACGGTAATGGTAGCTCTAATGCAACAAGAGGAGCAGTAGTTGCTATTGAAGTTAAAACAGGAAAAGTACTTGCGATGGCAAGTTATCCAGATTATGATCCAAATGATTTTGCAACAGGTTCGCTAAGTGATGAATTATATGAAAAGTATTTCTCACCAGATTACGAAGCATTTGCTGCACAGCATATTTCAAAAACTGGTGCGACAGCTAACAAAGATGAATTATTCCCTACCAATGATAGTGGAATAAGAGAGGATATAAACGATATTTATCCAAAGCCGATGTTTAGTTACGCAACACAGGCGCTACTTCCACCAGGATCTATCTTTAAACCATTGACTGCAGTTGCAGGGATGATGGAAGGGGTAATTACACCTTCAACAACAGTAAATGATACAGGTTTATGGCAAGATCCAAGCAAATCAATAACTCAGTATAATTTCCAGAAGAAGGGGAATGGAGTTATTTCGGTTAGAGAGGCATTGATGCATTCGTCAAACTTCTTCTTCCATACTGTAGGATATGCTTTATACGAGGCTGATGGAGGAACATCAGATAACATAACTGATAAAGTTTCTGCATTAGATAGTATAGCTAAATATGCATATAAATTTGGACTAGGAGTTGCTGAAGGGGAAAATCCATCAACAGGCTTAGAGATAGATGAAAACTTTGGTCAGACATATAATTTTAAATCATGGAAAACTAAAGTAATAGATACACCAATGTATACTTTAGTTGAGCAGTTATCTCAAGGAAACTATAATGGCATGTTCTTCTTTGCAAACTTTAATATATCTAAGAATGATGCAGATAGTAAAGAATTAGCTCAATTAAAAGTAGATTTAAAATCAAAAATAACTGATGCTTTAGAATTAGTTGGAACAGAAAAACAAATTACTAATGCAGATAGTTTTGCAGAAACAATAGTAGATGATATTAAAGTTGTTATGAATGCTTCAGAAGAATATCAAGCATCTTTAGCTCAGTATAATGCAGATAGAACAAGTAAAACTGATATTGATGAGCAGGCACAGATAGTTGCTAATGCAATAGCACAATATACAATCAGTGATATGACTACACAGATTACTACTTATGCTGAAATTGTTAAAGATGCTATTGGGCAGAGTATGAATGCATTTACACCAGTACAGCTTGCTAACTATGTAGCTACCCTAGCTTCAGGCGGAACAAGACATAAAGTTATGATAGTTGATAAAATAACATCTTCTGAAGGAGAAGTAATTCAGCAGTTTGAACCAGAAGTTGTAGATCAATTAGATATACCGGCAGATATTTTACAAACAGTAAAAGAAGGTATGAGAATGGTTAATACTTATTCAGGTAATGGAACAGCGTATAATTGTTTTAATTCATTCCCAATTGAAGTATGTGGTAAGACTGGTACTGCCGATTTTGGTACAGAAGAAAATTATACTGTTATCGGTAGAAGACCATATGGTAACTATATTAGTTTTGCTCCAATGAATGATCCGGAAATTGCAGTATTCTCTACACTTTATGATGGTAATAAAGGTAGTGAAGGTGCAACGGTACATTTAGCCATTTATGAAGCATTCTTTAAGGAATTTTTAGAAAAGAATTATTCAGGATACACTTCATCATCAGATAGTTATCAAAAATATGTAACTAATGGAGTGAAAGATTATAAAGATGATTCAACTGAAGAAGAAAAAGAGCAGTTAAATTCACAAAATACTGAAGAAACTACTAATCCTGAAAATTCTTCAAATACACAAGAGTCTGGAGTAAATACAGGGAACGAAAATAATGGTTCATCAAACGTTACTTCAGAATAATTTAAACACCTATTTTACAAAAGTAAAATAGGTGTTTTTGCATTGATAATATTGATAGAAATTACAAAACTTTAGGTGAATATGTTAATAATAGTAGATATATGTTATAATTATAAGTAAAATTATAAAGATAAATTGGTGGAGGGTAACCAATGAAGGAAGATAAAATTCAGATAAAAGGTAATAAAGATGGAATAAGTGCTGTCGTTGATTTGGAAAAGTTCTCTGGATTCGATGAAGCTGCAGATGAACTGATAAAAATACTCTCAATAAGAAAGGGTTTTTATAAAAACTCTATAATTAAGGTTATTATTAATTTAAATAAAATAAATGATAGCAATATTACTAAACTTAAGGATGAATTGTTCGATAAGATACATATAAGGGATTGTATATTTGAAGATATAAATATAAAAACAGAAGAAGATAGTAAAATATTTAATGGAATCTATGAAGGAAAAACCAAGTTTATAAGGAAAACAGTAAGAGGAGGGCAATCTATTAGTTATCCAGGAAACATAGTAATTATTGGAGATATTAATAGTGGTGCCGAGGTTACAGCCAATGGCAATATTATAGTTTTAGGTTCGATAAAAGGGCATGTAAGAGCTGGAGTTGGTGGAAATAATAAATCTATCATTGCTGCATTTATGCTACAGCCAGAACTGCTGCAGATTGCGGATATGATTACAAGAGCGCCGGATGATGAAGGTAAGCCTTCATACCCAGAAGTTGCAAAAGTTAGAGATGGAATTATTGTGGTAGAACCGTATTTGCCAAATAAATATATATATTAATTGATTTTGGAGGGATAATAATGGGAGAGTCTATAGTTATTACATCTGGTAAAGGTGGAGTTGGAAAAACTACAACTACAGCAAATATAGGAACTGCATTAGCTGCATTAGGAAAAAGAGTAGTAGTTGTTGATGGAGATACAGGATTAAGAAATTTAGACGTATTAATGGGACTAGAAAATAGAATAGTTTACACTATTATGGATGTTATAGAAAATAGATGCAGATTAAAACAAGCATTGATTAAAGATAAAAGATATAACAACCTATGCCTTTTACCAACAGCTCAAACAAAGGATAAGGATGATATAAAATGTCAGGATATGCTTGAGATAGTAAATCAATTAAAAGAGGAATTTGATTATGTTTTAATTGATTCACCAGCAGGAATTGAGCAAGGATTTGAAAACTCAGTTATTGGAGCAGATAGAGCAATAGTAGTAGTAAATCCAGAAATAACATCTGTGAGAGATGCTGATAGAGTAATTGGAAAACTTGATGCTAAAGGATTAGAAGAACATCAAGTAATAGTAAATAGACTTAATTATGAAATGACTAAAAAAGGAGATATGCTTGACGTATCAGATATTATAGAAACATTATCAGTTAAGCTTATTGGAGTAGTTCCAGATGATAAATCTATTACTGTTTCTACTAATAAAGGTGAACCAATAGTATTAGAAGAAAAGTCTTTATCAGGACAAGCATTTAGAAATATTGCTAAGAGAATAATGGGTGAAGAAGTTCCTTATGTTGATTTAAGTGTAGAATCATCAGGCTTCTTTTCAAAATTTAAAAGAATATTCAAAAAAAATTAAGAGGTGGATAATATGGATTTATTAAAGGTATTTTCCAACAAGGTGACTCCTAAAGAGGTTGCGAAAGATAGATTAAAATTAATTCTTATCCACGATAGAGGTGCTATAAGCCCTGAAACTGTTGAAAAAATAAGAGTGGAAATATTAGAAGTAATTTCAAAGTACATTGAAATTAATGCAGATGATGTTGAAATAGCATTAAGCACAACGGAAGATAAAGGAAATGATAATCCAGCTTTAGTAGCTAATATTCCTATAAAGAGTGTAAAAGGAAGATA
>CAKVNP010000240.1 GCA_934777095.1 uncultured Clostridium sp.
AAAGAAATGGATGTAGTAATTTCTGTAGATACTTATAATAGCAGAACTGCAGAAGCAGCAATCAAGGCAGGCGCTGATATAATAAATGATGTATGGGGCTTTAAAAAAGATGAAAATATGGCAAAAGTTGCGGCTAAGTATAATGTTCCTTGTGTATTAATGCATAATAGGGAAGCTAAGCCTTATAATAACTTAGAAGAGGAGTTTAAAGCAGATTTAATAGAAAGTGTTAATTTAGCATTAGCGGCTGGTGTTAAGCCGGAGAACATAATTTTAGATCCAGGCATAGGTTTTGCTAAGAATTTAGAAGAAAATTTAACTGTAATGAATAATTTAAAATGGATTAAAGATTTAGGTTATCCAGTCCTTCTTGCTACCTCAAGAAAATCGATGATAGGTCTTACTTTAAATCTGCCGGTTGATGAAAGAGTAGAGGGAACTTTAGCAACAACAGCAATAGGCATAATGGCAGGCTGTGAAATGATTAGAGTTCATGATGTTAAAGAAAATAAAAGAGTATGCCAGATGACGGATGCAATAATAAAGGCAGGTAAGTAGTATGGATAAAATTTATTTAAAGGATATTGAAATATTTGCCAACCATGGAGTGTTTGAAGCAGAGAAAACTTTAGGACAAAAATTTATCCTTTCTTTAGAGCTGGATTTAGATTTCAGCAAGGCAGCAAAGAAAAATGATTTATTAGCTTCAGTTCATTATGGAGAGCTATGCCACAAGGTTGAAAAAGTATTTACTGAAGAAACTTGTGACCTTTTAGAAACATTAGTATATAAAGTAGCTGAATTCGTACTTAATGAATATGAAGTGGTGAAAAAAGTAAAAGTACTGCTTAAAAAGCCATGGGCACCTATAGGAAGACATTTAGACTATGCATCTGTAGAAACTGTTATGGAAAGACATAAGGCTTATATTGCCTTAGGAAGTAATATGGGAGAAAAGAAAAATTATCTTGAGCTTGCGCTTAAAGCTATGGATGAAACAGCTGGCATTAAAGTAGTTAAAAAATCTTCAGTAATCCAGACTAAGCCATGGGGAAATGTAAATCAGGATGATTTTTTAAATGCAGTAGCAGAAATAGAAACATATTTAAAGCCAGCAGAATTAATGACCGAGCTTTTAAGAATTGAAAAAGAGTTAGATAGAGTAAGGGAAATTAAATGGGGACCAAGAACTATAGATTTAGATATAGTTTTATTTGATGATGTAATTTCAAATGATGAATATGTAATATTACCTCATCCATTAATGCATTTAAGAAAGTTTGTTTTAGAGCCATTAAATGAAATAGCACCTAATGCATTACATCCACTAAAAAATAAAAGAATATTTGAACTTTTAGCAGAAGTAGAATAATAAATGCCTGATAAGCATTTAAGCATTAGCTTAGATGATTTATCAGGCATTTAATATATTATTTTTATTGAGAGGCAGATTGTTTTTGTGATTCTTCAATAACATATTGGCAGAAATAATATAGATTATCATGGTTACATACTCCAGTCATATCTACGATATCTTCTTTAAAGCAGCCATCCCATGGATAAACTGAAGCTTCTGTATTGCTATACACATTAATAACATATTTAGCATCATTAAAGGTTATAATCAGCTCGTAAGGAGGTTTATCTTCAGAATTAAGTTCAGTAAGATAATTCTTACTTTTTAAAGCGCTAAAAAAATTTAAGATAATATCGTAATCAGCATCAGCAACATCATAATACTTATATAAATCTGCATCGAAGACCTGCAGTTTAAATATTTCATTTTTTTTCACTTTGCTGTAAATTTCATTAGAATAATAGTAGTCATTTGGCTTGCTTTTAAAGTTTATGTATTTAGGGTCATTGATAATACAGCCACTTAGCAAAATTGTAAGAATGAAGATCAAAAGCAATTTTATATATCTCATTGTATCCTCCAGGTTATCGTTCTATTAATATGTATTATATTTTTTTTATTTTTAGAACAATGAAATATGTTAAAATAATACAGTAAAGGTGAAAAGGGAGAGAAAGTTATGAGAATAGAGACTGAAAAGCTTATTGTGAGAAATTTTAAATTATCTGATGAAGAAGATTTATGCGAATATATGATGCAGAGAGTAAATGCTGAATTTGAAGCATATCCAGATTTTATACCAGAAAAAGCTAAGAATGAAATAAAATATAGAGTAGAAAGTGACGAATTCTTTGCAATTGAACTAAAAGATTCAGCTAAAGTAATAGGAAATATCTACTTAGGGAAAAGAGATTTTAATTCAAGGGAAATAGGCTATGTATTAAATGAAAAATATCAAGGAAAAGGTTATGGTAGTGAGGCTGCTAAAGCTGTAATAGATTACTTTTTTAAGAGCGGTGTTCATAGAATTTTTGCTGAATGTGCACCACAAAATACTCCATCATGGAAGGTTATGGAGAAGAGTGGTTTAGAGAGGGAAGCACATTTTAGAAAAAATGTATCATTCCATAAAGATTCTGAAGGAAATCCTATTTATTGGGACACATATGTATATGCGGCTTTAAATCCTATGGAAAGCTAAGGGGATTATTTAATAATTAAATAAAAAAGAAGTATGGATTTATTCATACTTCTTTAATCATCGTTATTTCTTACCATGCTTATTAGAAAACCAACCGTAGTAAGCAGAAGATTACGGACTTCTGTAGATGAAGCAGTAGTCTGATTTATTGGCAGCCACGTCATTAGAATTATTGCAAATAAACAGATTATGGCCACTATAGCAGCAAAATAAACTTGACTGTTATAATCCAGAATATTGTAATGCTTTTTACATTGCTGTCCAAAAAAGTAGCCAAATATAGAGGACATTGTGGAGCGGATGGTAATTTCAGAAGGTGAAGTGCAGTCCTGATTAAAGAATACAATTAAAACAGTTTCTATTAGTGTTATTAACGAAATAAATAGCAGAACTTTTGTTGGAAAATTAAGTTTTTGAAATGTTCTTTTTATATTCATTAAAGCTTTTTTCATCATACCACTTCCATAATATATGTTATGAGAGTAGTAGTGTTATGTTACTAAAAATTAGGTATAAAAGCAATTTAGGATTAATATGTATTACTATTGATTAATCATATGAGAGGAATAGATGAAGATAGTAGCAACCATAGGTCCAAATTCAAATAAAAAGGAAGTAATAGAAAAAATCATCGAAGCTGGAGTTGATGGCATTAGATTGAATTTTTCCCACTTTAATGAAAAAGAATTTGCTGTAGTAATGAACTTCATACAGGATAAAGAGGTGAAGTTTATCGCGGATTTATGTGGAGCAAAGGTAAGGGTTTATGAAGGGATAAGTAGGTCGATGAAAATATATACAAATGAAGTGGTATATTTTTGCAGTATGGATGATTATGAGATTATTTCGGCAAAAAAAGGAAGAACATGCAAAATTATTCCCTTAAACATATCTTCGCACATATTTAGATCTAATGACATTAAAGAAATATCAATGAAGGATAATACAATGCAATTTGAGGTAATAAAAAAGGACAAGTATCTTTTAGAGGCAAGAGTAAAAAATGAGGGAATAGTCCGTAGGGGAAAAGGATGTAATATACCCAATTTACATAGGGGAATAGCAAGGCTTACTGAAAAAGATAAGAGTAATATAGTTTGGGCAATAAATCATGGTGCAGATTTTATCTGCCAAAGCTATGTGGAAAATAAAGAAGAAGTATTGGAAATA
Source organism: uncultured Clostridium sp. (assembly GCA_934777095.1). Taxonomy (GTDB): domain Bacteria; phylum Bacillota; class Clostridia; order Clostridiales; family Clostridiaceae; genus Clostridium. Next base: position 3,729 of record CAKVNP010000240.1, read on the forward strand.
AGAGATTTTATTAATAGTAAAGCTGATAAGAAAAAACAGATACAGATATTGGCTAAGATAGAGACACCTAATGGGGTGGAAGCTATTGAGGAAATAGCAGCTGTAGCTGATGGCATAGTAATAGGTAGGGGGGATCTTACAGCAGAATGTGGACTTGAAGATGCAGTAATAAGACAAAATAAAATTGTAAAAACTTTGAGAAATATAAATTATGATAAAACTGTCATAATAGCGACACATTTATTTGATAATATGATAAGAGGAGAAAAAGCATTATATTCAGAAGTAGAATGTATTTTTAATTTTATTGATAAAGGAATTTCAGCTTTGATGCTCACTGGAGAAACATCCATAGGGAGAAAGCCAGTTGAAGTAGTTAGATATTTAAATGAATTAATAAAGTTATATCATTTATAAGTATTAAATATTAATAAAATATTAATAAAAAGTAAGGGAAATAACATAAAGGGTTATAATTTAACCTTTTTAAAAATATTAAATAACTTATATTGAAAAAGGAAAAGATGTATAGTATAATAGCTACAAGAAGAAATCTTATGTGAAATGAGGATGATGAATATGAATGGGAATTCAAGAGGGTTAATATATTCGATTTTATCGTTAGCAATAATAGTATTAGGAATAGTGTTTTTTATTAAGGCGTTACCTTTTATAATATTAATAATAACAACAATATATGTAGTGTATAAG
>CAKVNP010000241.1 GCA_934777095.1 uncultured Clostridium sp.
AGGTTACACTTTTTTAGGTATATTAAATTAAAAATAATAGTGAGGATGTAGCAAGATTTGTGTAAAATACAAATCTACTACATCCTCTTTTTGAATTTTAATTATAGGATATTATTTTCTTGTATTAAGTCTAGGAATTTATCTTCAAGTGATTCTTCTTCTTCGTATATATTAAAGAAGGTAATTTTATTATCAATTAGGAGTTGTGCGATTTTCTTTGATTTATTTTTATCTATATTAATTGAAATACTATCTTCAGTAGTTTTAACTACTTTCATTTTTTGTAGATTAAATAGTGAACTAGCTTTTTTTATATCATTAGTACCGATGGTTAATATTACATTATTTAAAGATTTAAAGCCATTTATATTAAGTACATCAATTATTTTTCCATGTTGAATTATTACTGCTCTATCACAGATTTTTTCAAGTTCTGATAGTATATGACTTGAGATTAAAACTGTTATCTTTTTCTTTTTAGCAATATTTTTAATATATTCTCGAATTTCATGAATTCCTGATGGATCAAGTCCATTAGTAGGTTCATCAAGAACTAAAAGTTTAGGATCTCTTAAAAGAGCAATTGCAATTCCAAGTCTTTGACGCATTCCTAAAGAATATCCTTTTACTTTCTTATTTAAGGCATCTTTTAAACCTAATAATTCTACTGTTTCAAGTATTTTATCTACAGTTACATCGTTAAAGTTAGCAAAGTATTTTAAGTTTTCGTAGCCAGTCATATATGGATAGAAGCTCGGAGTTTCTATGACACAGCCGATAGAAGTTCCATTCTTTAATTTTAACTTGCCATCATAATTTTTAGTAAGTCCAACGATTATTCGCATAAGAGTTGTTTTCCCAGCTCCATTTGGACCTATAAGACCGATTATTTCTCCTTCTTTAAGTGTGAATGTTATATCATCTAGAGCTTGATAATTTTTATAAGTTTTACTAATATTTTTTAATTCTAAAACATTTTCCATAATTAAACCTCCATTATATTTATTAAAACCATAGTATTTCTGGTACTGAATAAGGTGCTATTTCTTTTAATAGTGAATAGCCAAATGAGGATAAACCAATCATAAGTCCCATTGACTCTGTACCACTAAATACACCTTTGTCCCATCTAACTTTTAATACATTGTTGTAGACATCTTCAAAAGTATTTAGACATCTATTATTTAGCTCTTTATCATTTAAAAGCTTAGCTGCATATTTAATTATTGAAATATTACCTAAATCACCATGACATAAACAAGGATTATTGCCTATACCTTGTTTTAGAGTTGTATCTAGAGCAATTTTAATTTCTTTATCTAAATATTCATCATTATAGCCATATTCTTTAAGAATTAAATTACTTAAGAGAATTCCAGGGGCTCCATGACACCAGCCTAAACTAAGCATGTCCTTTGTATGACTTGAATACCAGTTTTTATCTTTTTCACTATAAAGATGACGTTCGTAGTTTAAGGCTTCTTTGATAAGTGATAGGATTTCAGGATTTTTTGTAATGTGATAAAGCTTCATAAGATAAGCTATAATTCCTGCGTTTCCATGGGCAAATCCAGTATAAGGTACATATGCACCACCAGAACCCCAGGCAGCTGAATCATCAAAGACTTTAATTTTAGATTCTTTAATATGCGTAAAGCACAAGTTAGATAAATCAAGTAAAGTTTCTTTTAATAAAGCATCATCACAGTCATTATATATATTTAATAAAACACCTAATGCACCAGCAGAGCCCCCTATTACGTCAATACTTTTATCCTTAGGAATAAACTCGTAGAGAATATTTATCTTATCTTTAATTATGTTTAAAAAGCGTTGATTTTTTGTAATTTTATATAAGTTGTAGAGTGTATAGAAGTAACCTGTAATTCCGTTATAGGAACCAACTAAAAATGGATATCTTGAATCTAGAATTTCAATTTCACCAATTAAGTTTTCAACAGCTTCTAATGCAGCAGTTGTAAAGCGAGATTCACCAGTAACTTTTCCTAAGTACGCTAAAAATAAAGCTATACCAGAATTGCCTTCATATAAGCTATTTCCAACAGCAGCAAGGGACCAGGTACATTCATCTCTGCCTAGAAGAACTGTGCTAATCCAGGTTCTATCTATACCAGTATCTGAAGATCCTAAAATACTTTTAGCAATTAAATAGTCACCAATTTTTATTGACAGGTCCATATATTTGCTAGTATCAATGTGGTGTAGAGATACATTGCTTGAGAATTTTATATTTGTTTCATCTTTATGTGAATTTGTCGTTTTAGCTAAAAAGGACATATCAATAAAGTTAAGTTGCATATTTTTATCATCTTCAGATAAGTTATTTATTTTATCAAGATCTTTATCTAATGGTGAACTATCAAGAATCATATTTATATCTTCATCTTTAGAATTCTTAATATTATTTGAAGCTATATTGCAGTAGAAGTAGGGAACATCTCCTAATAGGATATCGTGAATTTCAGATGAAAAAACTTTATTAAATTTTGCTTCGGCATTAATAGCAAGCCTATGAAGTAAAACATATCTATGAATTTCTTCACGCATAAAATCAGGATGATAGCTAGTATTAATTAGTTGTCCATAAATATATGTTGGACGTAAGATAAATCTATTTTTCATGCTTGAAAAAATAGATTTTATCAAGTCAATAACTTCTTCTTTGTTAGATAATAAGATATCGTAAATATCTGAAAAGCCAGCCTTTATTTCTGATACATAATCTTCAGAAGGAGCTACTTTACCTTTTAATTTAGGTGTATTATTTTGAGAAGTAATAAACCCTTCGACTTTTTCAATTTTAATTTCATCTGTATTATTATTTACTACAGACAAAGCTTTAAAAGGTGCTTTTTGTTTTTCTTCGCTACTGAATCCGCTGACATCAACATAAGTATCATCTGAATCATCATAAGGGTTAGAGATTTTTTGAGGTAAAAAGCCAATTGAGTATACAGATGAATCAATTATTTTTTGAGCGACTTCAATTGATTTGAAAAATTTTTTATCCCAAAGTGTTATATCTGAATGAAATAGTGCTTCTAAATCAATTACTATTGGATTACTTCCTGATGCGATTATGTTTTCATAGTGGATATCTCTAGCATTTAAAGCAAAAAGTGCAGCTAAAAGTTTACCAGTCTTATAATAGAAATTAATGACTTCTTCTTGTGAATTACATTCTTTGTATTCAATAAATTCACAAAATCCAAAATTAGATTTATTTATAATTTTAACTTGTAAAAGGTCAGATGAAGAGTCATTACTTTTATTGTTTAAGTAATCTATAAATTTATTAAAGCCAAATTCAAGATCTAGTGATCTTGGTTTATATACAACTTTACTATTATTAGTAAAGTGAATGATAGATACTGTTTTACCTTTGTTATGGCTATCGCCTAAAGAGGTATCTATCGTTGAAATCTTAATATCTTCACTAGAAGTTAAAAGTTCATTTTTTATATTATGAATGTTGTCTTCAGTATGATTAACAACGTCTATAATAAAGTTAAAATCCCACATACATCTAGTTACTAATAGATTATATAAATGAGAATATTCATTATAGATAGATTTTAAGTATTCTTTATTATTTAATAAAGTAGCTGTAAAGTAGTTAAATCTATCCTCACTACTATTTCCTTTTAAAAGTCCTGATGTTCTTGCAATATTAACCTCCAATACTAAAGTTCTTTGAGCGTATTCTAGAAGTTTTGTAGATTCATTTATTAGAAAATACTTGATAAATTTATGAGTATTATCAATTATGTTAAGGTTATCAATGATAGCTATTAAATCATTAATATAGTAGTTGAAGAAAGGTTTAAAAAAGTTAAAAAACTTATTATTTTCATATATTTCTAAGCTTAAATCTTGTAGAAGTGGTGAATAATCTTTTTTTAATAATTCATCAACTGGAATTGATTTATGATCAGTATAGTTATCTATAAAATCATTTATTTCATTCTTTTCAATATTTGATACATTTTTAAAAATCTCATCTAATTCACTCATAGAATCTAATTCTGGAAATAGTTTAAGCCAATAGTTTTTTATATCAGAATAAGTGATTGATGTATCTATTTGTTCCATATATTATCCTCCCTGTAAACATTACTTTAGTTAAATATAACATTAAATAATAAGGATTTATTAATATTGTAATTTTATGGTGCCTATATATAAAAAAAGAGCAAAAAGTATTTTAAATTATCGTTAGTTACTTAAAAACAATCGATTATTACAAAGTTAAGCTAATTAATAAGATGAGAGTTAGAATACCAATATAAGCTAAATAAGGGAGTTGATAATATGGCAAACACAGCTCTAGCAGCAGTAGTTATTATTATTATAGGAAATGCATTTAGACTTTATAAGAAAAGACAAGCAAAATAA
>CAKVNP010000242.1 GCA_934777095.1 uncultured Clostridium sp.
CTTATATCACGCCAAGTTACTTAATAAATAATTTGGTACAGGATAAATTTCCAGGTGAATATGCAGTAATTCCTCAAGTTAATATTATTAATATTGAAAATGATAAAATAAATTTTAAACATGATGCAATATTTTATTCTTTGGAGCAAAATCCAGTTTTAGATGATCTTGCTGTTTTAGCAGAATCAGCTTCACCATCATTATTGTTAAGTAAAGAGGATGACACTTATATATTTAATGGAGGGGAAGAAGTATTAAATAATATTACATTTAATAGTCCATTTTATTTATCATATTTAATTAATTTAGGATTAGCAATGGATATAATTAAGGAAATTAAGGGAATAAATTGTAAATGTTTTCAAAAGACGGAAGAGTATTTAAATTATCTGAACAAAACTAGTGAAGAGAAGATAAAAATGATATTTAATGAATCTGTAAAAATATCTAAAAGCAATATGAATAATCTGCCTAATATACAGAAGGAAGTAGAAACTGATTATATAGATTTATTTTTAAATAATAATATCGATGATAAACTATATTTGAAGTATATTAACGAAGCAGTTCCATTTGCCAATGAATTTGTGCAAAACATTAGTGAATACACAGATGATAAAAAAATATTGGAGACTATAAAATTTGCACAATTAATTATGGGTGATGAAGTAGGTTCATTTGTGATGGGAACAGAAATAAGAGCATATTTAGATCTTTTCTTCATAAATGTAATGGGGTATTATTTAGGCATAATTCAACCTACATATGTGGGACCATATATTATGAGTGAGATGGTCAATAGATTTTTTGAATCTGCAGGTGAGTTTGAAAAAATAGCTGCACTATTCAATGTAGAAGCCGGTCATGATCTTACTACCTTAGGAGAAAAAATTATTTTAGATAAAGCAGGTTTAATTAATACAAGATCTTATAGTAAATTTAATGAAAAAGATTTTACAGCAACTTTAAAATTAGCTAAAAGTGAAAAAGAACAAATGGAAAAGGAATTTAATTTATATCGGGATACTTATGGAAGGGATAAAGATGGAGGAATAATACGTGAGCTTATCAATGTAGTTACAGGAAATGATGAAGAATTCAATTCATATATAATAATACAAAAGCATTTAGAGGGGTTTGTACAGTATTTATTAGAAACTAGGGGGCTGAAAGAATCGACTGTAATAACACATGCACGCAATATGGAGCTTTTTTTAGGTGAATTTTTAAGGTATACCAATGATGATGATTTAAAGAAAATAAATAATAATTTAATTGATAATTATTTAGGAGATTGGTTTATTAGAACTGCTGCAACAAGCCCTAACAGCATAAAAGAACAAATAAGATCTCTTAAACAATATAGTTCTTTTTTATACCAAAGAGGATTTATTACTGAAGAGGAAATGTATAAAATAAAAAGAGTTATGGAAGATAGAGATAAATATATCAACAAATATTTAGAATATATAGGATAGAAATATAATTAGCAAATAAAAAGTAGAAGCATAGAATATAAATGTAAAAAAAATTATATTAGGGGAATTTATGACTAACGAATTTGATGATATAATAACTGGAATTTATCGGTGTTTTTCTGATTTTAATGGGGAAACTGCTAAAAATGATTTGAATTATCAAAGAAATAGAACGGAAATAAGCGAGGCAGATTTATTTGTTAATGAGATAAATAGGCATCTTAAATGTAGAGGGACAATGGAAGAGTGTCCAGAAGATGAAGCGTATAAAACTATTAAGATTATGCTTCCTAAAATAGAAATACCTGAATTTAAGCTGAGCTTATGTAAAAAAGCAGTTTCCATCAAAGAAAGTGAGATTAGTGATTTATGTAACAAAATTAAATCAGGGTTGAAAATGAGATATCTAATAAATGATAATGAGGATATTACTTATTTTGATGATGAAAACAAGGAATGGATCAGGTTATCAGATAGAGAAAATATGAAGTATGTGGAAGAAGTAGGGAAAGTAATTAATAAAACCGTTAAGGATACAGGGGAAGTTATTAAGACCGGTTTTGATAATGCTAAATGCAGTGTAAATGATTTAAGCAAAGGTATTGATAAGACATTGAAAAAGACCGTAAAAAAAGGTTCTCAAAAGATTCAGCCACTGATAAAGGCTCAAACAGAAAATATAAATAGCAAACTTCAAGAATCTTATGAAGATTTAGTAAAGCAGTTAGAGGGCTACAAGAAACAGCTAGAAGAAGCTGGTGGGAAGTTAAAACAATCAACCACACAACTATCTCTTCAAAAAGAGCAATTGAGCAAAATAGATACTAATTTGGAAACTGCATTAAAAGAAATGCTTGCTAAGATCGAAATTCCAGTACCTTGTTTAGTTATTAGAAAAGATGTAGTAAGTGCAGGAATAGAAGTTAAATATCCTAAGAGATATGAATATGTTATGGGGAAGATTTTCTATTTGGCCGAAAAAGCAGCTAAAGGTGAAATGATGGAAGTCATTATGAAGAAAGTAAATGAATTTGTGCTAGATGCAAAGATGACTTTAGAATCAATAGTAAAGGAAGCTCTACAGGCAGGTATTAGATCATTTATAGAGAGTATTAAAAAATCTTTAGAATTAATTGGAGATAACTCTATAGATAGTAAGGAAATAAAATGTAGCGAGCTGGATTATTGTAAAACTGGACAGTGGGAAACACTACAATATGAATAGCGCTGTAAAATAAGGGGATTCAATAGAATTCCCTTATTTTAAATTATTATGAAATTATATCTTCAATAATCGGCAGCGATGAAGGTATCCAATGTAAAGACATTAAGTTTTCCTTTTTAAGCCAAAGTATTTTGGTATATTGATTATCTTTAGGAATACCTTTAATAATATTACAATATACAGTTATTAATTTCAGTAGATTATCAGGATATTCATAATATGTTTCACTATATAAAGAAACAAATTTAACTTCAAAATCCAAGGAGTTTGAAATTTCTCGTTTTATAGCACTTTCCAGGCTATCATCATCTTTAATTTCTCCGCCAGGCAAATCCCAAAGATTAGGTGGATTAGTTAATGGAGAGCGGAGTGTACATAAAAATTCATTTTTATTATTTTCAATTATTGCCCCCACAACTCTTACTATTTTTTTCATAAATAACACCTCATAATATATTTGACCAAAGAATAATTTTAATAATATATTAGCGTAATGATATTAAATTATATGCAGCTGTCTAGAAAAATAGTAAAAAAACAGTACTTCTATTTAAAAGTACTGTTTTTTTGAATATAAATATTTACCATAAAATATATTCTGGAAATTTTATTTTTGTAAGTTATTAAGGGTATAGCTTGTTTATAGTACCAAGCTATATAGTTTGTTTTGCAGTAGTATAGTAAAACTGCAATTTGTAGTTTAATGGGTACAAGATAAAGGATATAACATTTAGGTAAGTTATATTCATAAGTAAAAATTAGTTACTTATAGTAATAATATATCCGAAAATATGAAGCAAATCAATAATTAATTGTAATTAATAATAAGTATCCAATATTTTTTTAATAAAAGGTTAAAGTTAATTATAAAAATTCCGAAAAATAATTATAGGAAATTTAGGAGGGTTAAAATGGAGAAACAAAAAAAAACATTATTAAATGTAGGAAATAAAATACTAATACAAGTAACAGCATTAGTTATCGCAATAACTCTTATCTCAACAATTGTTACTAATGTTGTAGTAAGTAATACTGTATCAAAAATTACTTTTGACAATCTTGTAAATAGAGCAGGGGATTATGCATCTATTTTACAAAATGAATTTGATGAAAAATATGAAAGACTTGAATACATAAGTTCATTAGATGAAATTCAATCTATGGATTGGACGAAACAATATCCTGTTTTATTAGAACAAGCAGAAATCTGGGGATTTAATCATATTTTTATAATGGATTTAAAGGGAACTTCTTATTATGCTGAGACTAATACAATAAAAGACCAATCAGGAGAACCATTCTTTAAAGACATAACAGGTGATAAGAGAGTAATTACAGAACCTTATGTTGAAGCCGAAAATGAAAAATCTATTACTACTTTAACTATGCCAATTAAGAAAGATGGAAAAGTTATTGGAAATATATGTGGTGTAATTTCACTAGATAGTATTAATGATATGATTCAAAAAATTGATCTAGGTGAATCTGGCTACGCATTTATTTTAAGACAAAATGGAGAGTTTGTTGCACATAAGGACATGTCATTAGTATACAATCAAATTAGTGTAGCAAATGAAGCTGAAGATCAAGGTGAATACGAATATATGAAAAAATTATCACCTTTAATGGAAGAAGTAGTTAATAAAACTTCAGGAACTGAATCAGTAGAAGTTAATGGCGAA